>JBCBWB010000129.1:0-14559 GCA_039817275.1 Cyanobacteria bacterium J06648_1
GATAAAGCAATCACTCTTAATCTGCATTTGAATTCTTCAATTCCTCTCATATTTACGCAACTCCAAGATTTCTTCTTGGTTAATATCGCTTTCTGAAAAGAGTTTTAAACAATGGCGGCGAGCAAAGCAATTATGACAGAATGTTAAGCGAATTATGGGTTAAGATTATCTTCCAATCAACCTAGAAATCGCTTTTTCCATACCTGAGATACTTTCCGTAAAGTTTATAAACAGTAAGTAAAATGGCAAAAATATAACGTATATATCTTGAAAGGGCTCAGGCACTTAAGATTGCAGTTAAATCGCTGAATGGCTTTAATACAGATGATAGTATGAATTGTTCTGGAGATGCAGAAGATTCAAGCGCAATGAAAACAAAAGTAAAAGTACTCAAAATAGGTGCGAAAATAGATTGAATGATGAAGATTATCAATGCTTTTATAGCGCCAAAATATTTTGAGCTCATTAGCTGACAATTAAGAGTATAAACATCTGTATTTGTCCAATGATTTCTTGTGGTAGTAACCTCGTTATAGCTAAAAAACAATGAGCGGAAAATTTTGCACAGGAACGAGAGTTCAAACTTATAAATTAAATGTACAACAGCTTTTTTTTCTTACTTAGTTGACTGAGGTAATTATATTTCTGATTGAGATTTTGCTTAAGACACCAAAGCAACTACAAACCACAATATGACTAGAGTTCAGCTAATCGAGCGAATAGCATTCAACATTTCTAATTGGTTATGTGAAGATGAATATATTCTCATTGATGGAAGGATGATAATAGAAGATTTCTAGAAAAGCTTTTTTGATGCGATTGCTCCTTATTGCAATTTAGGTAGAGATGCGAAACTCGATGCAGAGCTGATTGTAGATATTGTTTGGTTTTATAAAGACTTCTGACAATATGAGAGTACTCGTCAAACTAAGAATTAGGAATTAAAGGTAAACGACGAATTCTAATTCGATTTGGCTCAACAGTAACAGCAGCACCGAGTTCTAAATCTTCTTGACATTGGTAAATTACATCAACAATCAATTGACTCAAAGATAAGGCTTTTAATCTCTCAATACGAATTCTAATTACAGAAGGAAAAGAAAAATTGTTTAGAGCTAAAATAGAATGAAAATCAGCGTCTAATGTAACCACAACACGATTGTCTTCTTGAGCTTTGTGAATGATTTCACTATCTTCTGCTGCCCACATTCCTATCTGAGCAACATGAATAGTTTCAAATCCTTGCTTACTTAATAAACTGGATGCTGATTGAAGTAATCCTTGGTCAAGCAACAGTCTCATAAGTTTGAGGAAGTTCTACAATGCGATCGTCTAGGTAGGAGGAAGCAAAGATAAGAGCTTGCTGAATATCTTCTTCTTCTAATTGGGGGAATTCTTGAAACAACTCCTCTCTATCTGGATATGTAGCGAGTAGATCTACAACTCTACGGACTGTCAGACGCAGATTTCTGATACAAGCTTGTCCATTCATCTTATTGGGGTTACTGGTAATTCGATCTAGCTTCATTATTTTAATCGATTGAGCTTGTATGGAACTTGTACAGGTAAAAGACTATCTTTATTAAAGTAATTGAGAATATACTTGCCAATAAATATATGCATATTCTTGACCAGTTTTAGATAACATATCTCCTGGCACGCATATAATATACGACGAATACGACCTTAACAACAATCTAGTTAAGGTAATTAACCCGCCACTCAATAAAACTACCTATGTTTACTGCCTATCTTAATCTGCTACGGGAGTTGAGAATAAGCGGATCGACTACGCTTACTACAAAGCAAGTAAAAGAGTGAAGAGCGATCGCTGTTTTTAATCATCAAATAAACAGCAGGAACGAAATAGAGCGCTAGGAGGGAGGAACCGCTAATGCCCCCAGTAATAGCAATCGCCAAAGGTTGCCAGAATACGCCGCCGCTGATTAGTAGGGGGATAAATCCCGCAATGGTGGTAACGGTAGTGGTAATTACGTGACGAGTAGCTTTGACTACTACCTGTTCAACCGCCGCGCGATCGCCTTTGCGGGCATAGGGATGTTCGTTTAAAGCTGAAAGCACGACAATCGTATCGTTGATGGCGATTCCTACTAAGCCCATGGTGCCAATGATTGCCATAAAGCCCAAGGGTGCACCTGCCACCTTAAGAGAAAACAGCGCCATGCCGATACAGCCTACTGCTACTCCCGCCACAATTGCTGCCTGACGGAAAGAACCCAGGGAAAGAACCAGGGCGGACATCATTACAATTAACAGGATCGGGGCATATAGACCCAAATTGCCCTGAGCTTCGCTACTTTCGGAGATTTCACCACCCCATTCATAACGGTAGCCAGGGGGCAGTTCAAAACCCGCAGCGGCTAGCTTGTCTTCAAACTGGGCTTGAATCACGGAAGGTAGGACTCCCGCAGTAATGTATCCCTGGACGGTGTTGACTCGCTGTTCCTGACGACGGGCAATGGTCGCTAGCTGGGGTTGCAGCTTGAATTCTCCCAGGCTGGAAATTGAGCGAAAACCGTTGTCGTCACTGTTGCCGTTGAGGTTGAGAGAAGCAATTTGACTGAGATCGGCACGTTTGACATTGCTCACCCTGACTCGTACGGGTAAATTTTCCGTTGCCTCCAGGATCGAGCCGCCGATTGCTCCTTCTAAATATGCCTCTAGCTGCTGGGCGATCGCCGTGTTGGTCAAGCCCGCCTGTTTCGCCTGAGATTCATCGACGGCAAAGGCTAGCTGGGGTAGGGATTCGCTGAGGTCATCTCGTACATGCACCACATCGGGAATGCTGGCTAAAATACTTCTAGCTTCGATACCCAAACGTCTTAACTCCTGGAGATCCGAGCCAAAGATCCGCATTTCTACAGGAGCATCAAATGGAGGACCCTGTTCTAGCTGTCGGACGAGAATCCGCGCCGCAGGAAATTGAACATCTAGGTCGTTTTGTACCCTTTGCACAATGGCAGCTAGGTTTTGATCGGTGTTGAGCTGCACCATTGCCTGAGCGTAGTTGGACTGATTTTCGCGATCGCCCGTAAAGTTGTAGTAGAATTTGGGCGCGCTTTCGCCAATAAACCAGTGAACATCTTGGATATCTGGATCGGCAATAATAATCTCCCTCGCCGCCAACATTTGCTTTTTGGTTTCGGCGATCGCCGTAGAAGCGGAAAACTCTACCTCAATCTGGAACTGATCGCGGGATACAGAAGGGAAAAACTGATTCTTGAGGGTACCCGCACTGATAAAGCCGATCAGGGGAATACAAAAACATAAAGCGATCGCCAGTAAGGGTTTCGATTGCGTAAATCTGAGAGACTTACGATAGGGACGAACTAATTTGGGAGAGGTAAATCCGATATTCCACCAAGCGTCGGGTTTTAATAACCATGCCTGAATTTTTGCTAATGTACCTTGGGGTTTGGCATGGTGCTGCTGTAATTCTTCCGCCTTACTTTCCGTATCTGCCAACATCCTGGCGGCTAAAGCAGCAATTACTGTTAAAGACAAAGCCAGAGAAGATACCAGGGCGATAATTACCCCTAGGGCAATCGAACCGACAAATTCTCCAGCACCGCCAGGCAAGAGGGCGATCGGTAAAAAGGTCATTACGGTAGTCAGGGTGGAGGCAAACAGGGGTGCTTTAAGATAATCAACGGTTTTAACTACTGCCTGAAGCGGTTCGACTCCCTCATCCATCTCTGCTTTGATTTCATCGACGACAACGATCGCATTATCAATCAGTAAACCCAGAGCAATAATCAAACCCGTGACCGACATCTGGTGAATTGGGATCTTAAACACCGTCATCCAGCCAAACACCATCAAAGTCGTTAGCGGCAAGGCAGTTCCCACCACCAAAGCCGAACGCCAGCCCATCGAAACTAAACTGACAGCGATTACCAACAGCGCCCCAATTAAAAGATTAGCCAGTAGCGTCCCGATCCGATTTTCCACATACTGACTCTGATCAAAAATCAAATCCAAACTGACTCCTTGGGGTAAACTAGCCTCAAAATTAGCTATTTCTGCCTTAACTTTAACTGCCCACTGATCAATCCTTTGCCCCGATTTGATCAATGCCCCCACCACTACCGCAGGTTTGCCGCTAACTAAAGCTAGATCTGTCGGCGGTTCTCGAATTCCTCGCCGTACCGTTGCCACATCACTTAGACGAGAAAACTGCCCTTCCTCATTCTGGATCGGAATCTGCTCGATTCTGGCGGTAGTTTTTAATTCGCTGTCTACTTCGATCGCAATATTCTGGCGATCGCTACGATATTGACCAGCAGAAACTTTAGCATCACTCAGATTAATTTGCTCTGCCAACTCTTGAGCAGAAAGCCCCACCGCTACTAAAGCTGCCCCGTCTATTTCCACCGTAATTTCTTCATCGGGGTCGCCAAAAATCTCTACTTCTTCTGTTCCACCTACTCCTCGCAGGGCCACTTCTAACTGCTCCGCATAGCGTCTTAATACAGGATAGTTTGGTTCGCCAGGCTGATTCCAGGTCAAAGAAGCGATCGCCGTATACGCCTTGGTCTTTGCCTCATCCAGTTCGGGATCTCCCACCCCAGGGGGAAAATTAGCAGCAGCATCGCTCATCTCATCACGGACTTTTGACCAGACAGGTTGGGCATTCTTGACCGCATCCACCAGTTCCACCGTCACTGTCGAAAAGCCAATCCGAGAACTAGAGGTAAGGTTGTCAATCTCTTGAATCTCGGCAATTTCTCCCTCTAGTACCTCCGTCACTAGCGCCTCTACCCTTTCTGCACTAGCACCAGGAAAAGCTGTCTTGATCACCGCCACTCGATTAACCAACTCTGGATCTTCCTGACGGGGTAAAGCTTGAAAAGACGAAAATCCCCAGGCAAAGATCAGAATAAACGTCAGAACTAATAAACGAATATTGCGATAAAAAGATTCGACCATGATTATTAATTACTGATTACTGATTACTGATTACTGATTATTTGCGAAGCTTATCCACGGGAGCTACCGCTCTCAAGCACAAAATGCGCTTGCTCGAAGGGCTGTGGACTGATTACTAGCTGTTTGATCGAGAAACAGAAAGTCTATTGTTTAATGCTCAATGTTTAATGCTTAATGCTTAATGTTCAATGATTCGCACCCTTTGTCCTGGCACCAACCGATGTGTCCCGTTGGCAACAATCAGATCTCCTGGCTGCAAGGTTCCTCTAACTAAAGCGCGTAGCGAAGCCATGCCGTTAGGCTTATCGCCCGATTGATTAACAATTTCTACTGCGTGTTGTTGAACTACATAATATTCAGGGTCACCATTTGTGTTTTCTGCACCCCTATCTTTTGGCTCGGTTAAGACATAGCAAGTCCAGAGTCCGCGAATCCCTTGAGTCAGAGCATCCGTAGGTAGCCAATAGCCTTCAGCGTTATTTGCTTGAGTCAGTTCCAGTCTAATTATCTGACCAGGGTTTACCTGAGTCATCGCCGCAGGATCTAGTCTAAATACAACTGTTTGAGTTCTGGTATCTGAATCAACTTCAGGCAGAATGGATGTTACCTCGCCCTGATATATCCGCGAACCGATAGCTAGAGTCTGGGTACTGCCAATTTGCAGTTGTTCGATCGCCCTGACTGGTAGACCAATCCGCGCTTCGGGGGCGGCATCTTCCATCAGGCGAATCACTGACTGACCTGCATTTGCTACGGTTCCTTCATCTAGTTCTCGTTTGGCTACAATGCCGTTAAAGGGTGCTTTTAGGGTGCTTTTATCGATGTTGACATCAAGGTCGGCGATACTTGCTTCTAGCTGCCGCACTGACGCCTGCTGTGCGGTAATCTGCTCCTGGCGAGTACCATTTTTTAGTTCCTCTAAGTTGCTCTGGGCTTGGTTTAAGCGCGCCTGCAATGCTCCTGCACCAAAGGCAAATTCATCTAGTTCTTCTTTGGCGATCGCTCCTTGACTATATAAATATTCTCTTCTCTCTCTCTGCTTTGACTGTAGCTTTAGCTGTTGCTCTAGATCTTCAACGGCAGCCTCTGCGGCATTGATATCTTCAATTCGCGCCCCTGTTTTTAGTTCCGACAGCTGTGCTTGCGCTCTGGCTTTTTCTGCTAATAGCTGCTGACGCTGGGTTTGCAGATTGCGAATGTCTAGCTGGGCTAAAGCCTGTCCTTGGCTGACGCGATCGCCTTCCTCAACTAAGACTCGCTCAACTTCGCCACTACGATTAAACCCCAAATTACTGGCTCTGACTGCCGCAATTTCTCCCGTATAACTGCGAGATGCTTGATATGAGTTTACTGGCTCTGCTTCTAATACAGCTACTGGTAATACCCTCGCGGCAGCTTCTACCGTCGGGTCATTTGCCGAAGTCATTACCAAAGGGCGGACTAGCAACAATAGCAGCCCCATACCGCTCAATCCTAAGAGCCAATAGAGGTATTTTTTGCTCTTCGGTGGAGAACTGCCAACCTGTTTCGATGGTTGGCGATGGTCATTAACTGGGGCAGTGTGATCAGCAGTCATAGGGACAAAAATAAAGAGTTTAATTCGAATAGATGTTTTATTGCCAAGTTTTTTTTGTACTTAGGCAAAGTGCCTTAATTACCCAGCCAATATAATAGATATCGAGCTAGCGATTTATCAGGGAACAATACAATTAAAACAAACGTTTGAAAATTAAGCAACCTGCAAAATGAAATTAATTACCAAATGTATCTTCAGTCATACTTTGGTTATGACGAGTAAGTTTCCCGATATCATAGGAAAGCTGCGGATCTTTATTTGATATATGGCTGATACGAACTCAACAGATACAAAAGAGCAAATTCTCAATGTTGCGGAGCGACTATTTGCCGAAAATGGTTTTGCGGGTACTTCTCTACGTAGCGTGATTCGCGAAGCTGATGTTAACTTATCGGCAGTCAACTATCACTTTGGCTCCAAGGAAGGGCTGTTTCGGGCGGTCATTGCCAGGACTGCCCAGCCAATTGTCAAAGCAGAACTAGCAAAATTGAAGCAGTATCAAAAAAAATCGACCCATCTGAGTGTGGAAGAAATTTTAGAGGCACTTTTGACTCCTGCTTTAGAAGTGGTGCTTAATAGCCAGGAGCGAAGCATAGACTGTGCCAGATTTATGGGGCGTTGCCGCACCGAGCCTGATGCTGTTCGTGATATTGCAGACCAAGAATTTCTGGAGAGTCAAGAAGCTTTTTTGGATGCCTTAGGGCGATCGCTCCCAGATTTATCTCGTACTGAACTTATTTGGAAGCTAGATTTAGTCATTGCCGTATTGCAGCGAGTGCTAACCGAAGCCAAAAAGCCAGGTTCGTTGATTCAAGATAACGATCCTCAATCCATCAGGAAGACCGTATCTAAGCTGGTTGATTTTCTGGCTCCTGCATTACGTTCGTAAGATCCTACAACTGGTTTTTACTGTTCTAGAGTTAGTCTTAAACTAGAGTAACTATGCCCAAGTTACGATGCCAAAGTCAAAATTATTGAGTTAAGCAATGCCTAAGCTAAGTCTCGGAGCACGTTTATTTGTCTCGCATTTGCTGGTCATGATGGTGGGATTAGGTAGCTTTGTTGTCATTGCCAAATTTTCTTCTCCGAGAATGTTTGTGCTGCGTTTAGAGCAGTTAGAAAAGCGCGGAATTTTTACTGTCCGCTCGGCTCGTACCTATTTGGTGGAGGGATTTCAAAATGCCTGGAATCGTAGTGCAATTTTATCGATCGTGGTTGGTGCAGGAGCAGCAGGAGCAGTAAGCTATGCATCTTCTAAGCGCATTACTCAGCCAGTAAAACAGATGAAGTCAATTACGCAAAAATTTGCTGCGGGAGATTTGGATGAACGAGTTCCTGAAAGTGATATCCCCGAACTAAATCAGTTAAGCCTCAGCTTTAATTCTATGGCTAGCAGTATCGGCGATGTTGAACAACGACGGCGGGAACTAATTGGCGACTTAACCCACGAGCTACGCACCCCACTAACCGTCATGCGTGGCTATTTAGAAGAATTAGCTGATGGTCGAATTGAAGGAAGCCCCGAACTTTATCTGCGTCTAATTCGCGAAACAAGACGTTTAGAAAGATTGATCCACGATCTGCAAGAACTTTCCAAGGCGGAAGCTGGCTATCTCTCAATCGATCCTCAAGCTTTGAATATTTATCCGCTGCTTAATTCTCTAGTGACAAGATTTGCCGAGCAGCTTTTGGAAGAAGGACCTAGTCTGGAGCTTAATTGCCCCAAAGATATTCCTGAGGTGTTGGCAGATCGCGATCGCACCGAACAAATTCTCGTCAATTTACTTGGTAACGCCATTCGCTATACCGAAACAGGAACGATTACTGTCGAAGCCAAAAAAGTTAACCGTCAAGTCTGGATCTCGGTTACTGACACGGGTATTGGTATTGCTGAGTCGGATTTACCCTTTCTCTTTGAACGTTTTTGGCGTGCCGATCCCTCCCGCGCTAGTCACTCTGGAGGAACAGGAATTGGATTAGCGATCGCTCGTCGCCTAGTTGAGTTACAGGGCGGAGAAATAGAAGTGGAAAGTGAACTGGGTAAAGGCAGTACTTTTCGCTTTTGCCTCCCCGTTGCCTGAATGATTACTGATTACTGATTATATGATTGGCAGTTTTGTCGTAACTGTTAGCTAATTTAATCAATCTCGCGTCATAATAATAATATTTACAATTTTTAATAATTATAGATTTCAGAATTATGACTACTTCCGAAGAACAATACGCAGTCCAAAAAACCGAGCAGGAGTGGAAAGAAGTTTTGTCTCCTGAGGCATTTAAGGTGCTGCGCAAGCATGGCACAGAAAGAGCAGGCACTAGCCCATTAGATAAAGTTTACGATGAGGGTACTTATGTCTGTGCTGGCTGTGGACAACCGCTTTTTCCTTCCGACACCAAGTTCAATAGCGGTACAGGCTGGCCCAGCTTTTATAAGCCGTTAGAAGGTGCGATCGCCACTACCGTAGACCGTTCGCTATTTATGACCAGAACCGAAGTACACTGTAGCCGCTGTGGTGGGCATTTGGGTCATGTTTTTGGCGATGGTCCTAAGCCCACAGGGCAACGCTACTGTATGAATGGTGTTTCTCTAGAATTTGTTCCCGAAAGTTAATCGAGATTATTAAGACTGAAAGTCTAAATCTAAGAACAAGAGACTTTGCTCTCTTTATTTAATGTTCTTACGAATCTGTTCTAGCTCTTCATCTACTTCCCATCTCTGGAACTCAGCCTCTAGGGGATCGGCACTGCGACGATATTGAGTTGAACTAGCGCCGCGATCCCAGCCAATTGTATCTCTAGAGGGGTTGGTGCTAGAAGTTTGGGCTTGTGCTTGAGCAGATTTTTTTAGCTCCTGTCGCTTCTGCTTAATCTGAAGTAGGAGGTCTTTGCCTTTAGTAATGCGCTGTTTGACCCCTTCCATTTGTCCCCAAATTTGATTCCCCTGTCTTAACAACTCAGCTTCCCGCTCTCGTGCTGCATCGGCTAAGTCTCGCCGATTTGCTTTCTCTGCCTTGCCGATTCTACCGTGCCAGGTTTGAATATCATTGGCGATCGCCAGTATCCGATCTTGCAGACTCTTTTCTTCTAGTTGGAGTCGCGAAATTAGTTTAGCTGTGTCTTGCTCTTGTTCTCGTAGCTGTTCTTCCAACGCCTGTAATTCAAGATGAGGATTATCTCGCAAGAATTCGTCTAGTCGCTCTTCTAGAAACTGATTGATGTCATCAAATAAACCCATCTTGTGTTCTTAGGTATCTGGCTTTATTGCATATTGCTTTATAACCTTTATCTTAGAACGTTTCGCCCACAGAAATAGAGCGAGTCTGTCCTTGATAGCTAATATTGGCTCGCTGGTTGCCGACGGAATCTAAAAGCCAACCGTCACGATTAATTTCTTCGCCGATCCAGACTCTTCTGGTTTTTCCTGCCACTTTCACTAGAGCAGCAGAGCGATCGCCGCCCAGTTCTAAAACTCCAATCAGGGTATGGTTAACTTGAGGTTTAGCCGCAATTGTAGAGCTAGCCGCAGGCATCGCCGTATTTTGTCCTGAACTGCTGGGAATTGGCGTCGGTGCTGGTAGAGGAGGCGGTGCAGGAATGGGTAAGGGTCTTGGTGCGGCTGGGGAGGTCTGCTGAGGAGAAATACGGCTAGGGGCAGTAGCTAGAGGTATATTGCTGTTGACCGTCTGGGAGGGAGTGTATACGGGTACATAAACTACCGATTCATTTGACTCTTTCTGAGCTGCAATTTCCCGCTCAATTTGCTCAAGCGATCGCTCCATATAGTCAATAAATTTGACATCTGATTTGGTCAGAACCACATTCTTGCCGCCAGTTAAGACAGTCAGAATCCTATTACTCTGGTGTCCAAATACCCACCACAGAACAAACAGGCAATAGCTACAGGCTAAACCGAACAAGATTTTGCCTAAATAGCTGCGTTTTTTGGACGAGGAAGAATTAAAATTTGCGACTGGTTCTCCCGCGGTTCCAGAGTTAATAATCTCTGCCAAACTCAAGCTATAGTCGCTTGTCGGTTGATACCAACTAGTATCAATCGCGGCTGCAAGATTAGCAGTTGAGACGATGGCTGAAGCGGCTGTTCTTGATTGAGTCTGAGTTGGAGTCTTACTTGCCAAATGGGCCAGTGCTGCTCTCTGCTGCGAATTTACAGCCTGATCTCGCTCAATTTTGTCCGAACCAGAAGAAGCATCAGCATTGGCAAAGCGAGATAAGCTCAGGCTGGTGATAAAAGAAAATTTATCAATTACTTGATGATGGCTAGCATCCCTCAGCATGGAGTATTCGGAGGTTAAATTAACCTATCTACCATAAGCTTGTTATTTTGCTTCCACCATAGTATTTCCCCACAGGCTAAATTACTCTGTTAGTTGATCAAGCGTATAAATACGGATTGAGAATAACTAGAGCTTGCCATCTGATCAGTCGATAGCGGTAATACCTGGCTGATAGGAGCAGGAATCATCTCGCCGCGGAAGTCAATGAGCTGCACCAATACCAAATAGGCGATCGCAATCAAAATGGAAATTGCTCCCGTAACAACTGCAACAATTTTTCCTTTGTCCATAACCAACTCACGAGCCTTAATATTGTGTAATAATCTTTATTGTTTCACAAAATTAATTGAAAAAAAATCCCTTACTCTAATTCAAGAGACTGGGAGTTAAAGCGATTGGTTAAATCTTAAATTTTAATTAGTTTTTTAATTAACTAAGCAATCTAAAAAATTACCATCCTTGCTCTGCTTGAGACAAAACATAAGTTGCTACATCTTCAATCTGAGCATCGGTCAAGCGACCTTCAAAGGCAGGCATTGCGTTTTTACCGTTATTTACTTGATACGTAATCGCCTCAAGCGAATTCATTTCGTATTTTTCTAAAGCGTCTTTCTGGAGCGTTTTTTCTCCCTGAATTACGTTTCTCCCACCAGCATGACAAGCAGCGCAATTGGCACTAAAAATCTTAGCCCCGCTGGCGGCATCTCCCGCTACAGCAGGAGTAGCAAAAGTAAACATTGCCGCAGTTAGTAAAACAAACAGAGTGGATATAAATCTGGCAAACATGGTTTCTCCTCAAAAGTATGGGACTGAGATGCCTTTAGCACCGCAATCGACTCACCATATTCGGTTATCTACCCAAAATAGTCAAAAGACAGGTGGTAGAACTTCTACAAGTCGTCAAACATCTGTAGTAATATATCTATGTAGGGATTAGACCTTTTTAAAACCTCAATGCTTAATAGTTTGAGTAGCTAGATTTTGAACTGCGCTTTGATCCTAAATTTGGGGATTTGCCCATTAAAAAAAATCATATTTGACAATAGAGAGTTCACAAAAAATGACTAAGAAAATAAGTTTGTTATTGTCCGCACTTGTACTAATCGTATCTACTTTCTTCCTCGGCGTTAACCCCGCAGCAGCAGACACTGTTTCCGTAAAAATGGGTACAGATAATGGAATGTTAAAATTCGACCCTCCTACTGTAACTATCAAGCCTGGAGATACAGTGAAGTGGGAAAATAACAAAATGTCCCCTCACAACGTAGTATTTGAAAATGCTACCGATAAATCCCACAAAAACCTCGTATTCTCTCCTGGAGATGGCTACGAAAGTACTTTCAACGAAGCTGGTGAATATTCCTACTACTGCGAGCCTCATCGCGGTGCTGGCATGGTTGGCAAGGTTGTAGTTCAGTAGAGCCGATCAGTTTGGTGGATTAACCAACGGTCAGAGATGATCTAACTGACAATCGAAGCAATAGAGCATGGGGGAGACTATTTTTTCAGTCTGCCTCCTTTTTTTCGTTAATATGAGTAACAATTGCCAATATTCAAGCTTTTTAACAATTTATTTTTAATTTAACTAATGGTAGACCTGACCCCTGAAGAATTAGCCAGAGCTAAAAAGAATAATTTAACTCCCGAAAAATACGCTCGGCTGAAGGCCGAATCGAAAGCACCCTATCGAGGCTTACGGAAGTTTTTTTATATCGCTTTTGGTGCATCTGGCTTAATTGGTGCCTTTGTCTTTCTAGCCAAGCTAGCAGCAGGACAAAATTTGGCTAACGACTTGCCTAATTTTGCTTTACAGGTCGGAGTTGTCGCACTGATGGTCTTTCTGTTTCGGATCGACCAACCCAGAGACAAGACTGAATAAATAGTTTTTTCTCTAAGCGATCAAAATATTGAACTGGAAAAATAAGCAACACGGCGTTGTACAAGTAGAAGATGATTCCTAAAAATCTTTAGACTGCAAATAAGTTTAAAAAGCTGATAGCTGATAGCTACGAGCAGAAACATATTGTCCTAAAGGATAAGCTACGCAAATACGTCATACGTTAAATTAGCAACGCCAGCAACACTAGCCTGTCTGTAATTCTAAAAGCCATTTATCGACGGCTGCTGAACGGAGGCTACCATCATATAAACGTCCATCAAGCTTGTACTGTTCATAATTCTGGAGCTTTTTAGCTAGTTCCTCTGGCGATTGCGGATTTGATTGCGATGATAAATTAATTTGCTCTTTTAGATCGTATGCCTGAATAAATATTTTGATTGCGGTCTCAGCAACATAGTGAGAGTAGGATTTATCAGTCTTTTTTGCTTCAGATTCCCAAATTCTATAAATTGAAACCAAAACGACGAAGAAAACATTGTCATCCCACTTGGCATAAGAGCGAAGCAAGAGCAAATCGATCAGCGAAAAAAGAGCATCAATGAGATGCTTTTCTTGGAGATCTACGACTTCTGGCTTGAGAAGAATACCTGGGAAGACTGCTCTACCGTTTGGCTCCAACATTTTATATGCAAAGTAGTTAGTGTCGTACAAAGCCTGGGTAATAATATCTTCATCTTCAGATCTAATTGCCTTATCATATAGCCAACAAGCAGTAGCAATATCTAACTCGGATGTTCTTAACATCTGTCTAGACAATGCTAGGGCAACTCTCATGCTACCCAATTCTCCTAAAATCAAGATTGCACCAGCACGCTGTCGAAGAGGTACGTCTTTGCCATCGTTAGTACTCAGCAAATCCACAGCTTGGATTGCTGCCTGGACATTCAAACGTCTCTCTTCTTTAGTTTTTTGCAAGTTTGAAGTGCTGTAGGATTGCTCTTTCAGGGTAGTATTGCGATCGTCGATCGCATATTTTAAGATTAATCCCGCAAATGTAACGAATGAAGCGATTAAACTACCTATAAGGGTGATTGCTCCCGTCAGAACTTTAGCACTCGGATCTCCCCCCGAAAAAGATAAAATGCCTAAAAACCTAAAGGCGACTACGATAATTATTAGAAATACGACGAAAATAATGGTAGGTACACCAAATAGCAGCCAGAGTCTATTGTTTGTCTTACTGTTTGATGCTTTTCCTGCTTTGTGATTCATCAGACACAAACTTGAATTATTTACTACAAGTAAGATACAAGAATCGATTGTCACAACAGAGAAAAAAAATCTTATAAATATTAGAAATTTATTTCAGATTTTCCTAAGCTATTCGCTGAATTAAGCATGTTTGACATCATAAAAGCGGTCGAAGTTTATATCTAAGCTTGCTGTTTGTAGTTCTAACTGCTGTAAAGCCCAGTTTATTGCTATGAATTACCAGTTGAAGTTACGAAAAAGCGATTGCCCTCTACAGAGCAACCGCCTCAAATTTATATCTGATTTATTTCGTCAATGTAACTAGACATCTTTACTCTTCGGCATCTTTGTCCACCTCGGCTGCTGGAGTTGCAACCTCCTCTTCTTTAGGCTTTAGTTCGTCTCTCACTTTTGCCTCAATCTCCGCCGCTATCTCTGGATTCTCTAACAGATAGTTGATGGTATTATCCCGACCCTGACCAACATTATCGCCCTTGTAGCTGTACCAGGCACCTTTCCGCACGACGATATCCGACTCTTCGGCAAGATCTAGCAGGCAGCCAATGGTAGAGATTCCCTTACCAAAAATAATATCAAACTCGGCAATCCGAAAAGGAGGCGCTACCTTGTTTTTTGCCAGCAAAAAA
>JBCBWB010000012.1:0-46322 GCA_039817275.1 Cyanobacteria bacterium J06648_1
CCGTTCGCCCATTTTTACCCACTTCCTGCATCTTACCCAGACACTTCTGCTGAAAGGCACTATCTCCTACTGCCAATACTTCATCGACAATCAAAATCTCTGGTTCAAGGTGAGCAGCCACGGCAAAAGCGAGACGAACATACATCCCCGAAGAATATCTTTTGACAGGAGTGTCTAAAAACTTTTCTACTTCCGAAAAAGCGACAATCTCATCAAACTTTTGCGTAATTTCTATCTTGCTCATGCCCAGAATTGCGCCGTTAAGAAAAATATTCTCTCGACCAGAAAGCTCAGGATGAAACCCCGTCCCTACTTCCAATAAACTAGCAACTCTACCTTTAAGTTTTATTCTGCCCGTAGTTGGCTCGGTTATACGACTTAATATTTTTAATAAAGTAGATTTGCCTGCTCCATTGCGTCCGATTATACCCAGGCGATCGCCCTGATTTATAACTAAATTTAGATCTTGTAAAGCCCAAAACTCTTCTGTATTTTTTTTGCTTGGCGATCGCGGATTTATAACAGTATTAATAATCGATCTAGTACCGTTAACCAGAGCATCACGAAAAGTACTATATCCCGCAATATCCTGATGCCGAATAACATATTTTTTGCCTAAATTTTCAACTTCAATTACAGGATTAGACATTAAATGATTACTGTTGACTGTTGACTGTTGACTGATCTAAATTACATCGGCAAAAGTGCGTTCCATCCTGCGGAAAAACCAGATTCCACTCAACAGTAATAGGACAACTAAGCTGATCGATAAAAATAGTCCTGGTAAATATAGAGTCGAATCGCCGCCAATAATTGCCCAGCGAAAACCGTCAATCACCCCCACCATCGGATTCAGAGAATAAAGTAATTGCCACTGCTGGGGGACGACACTGCTGCTAAAGCCAACAGGAGAAACATATAGCCCAAACTGCACCATAAACGGTACGAGGTGGTGGAAATCGCGATATTGAACGTTAAAAGTCGCCAACCATAAGCCTACCCCTAAAGAAGCGGCAAAAGCGATCGCAATCCAGAATGGTAAGGTCAAAATTCGCCATCCAGGAACAAAGTTATACCAAGCCATCAAAGCCAGTAAGATACTTCCTGAAATTAGGAAATCAACAAAGCTGACTACCACGGCGCTGCTAGGCACAATCAGACGAGGAAAATAGATTTTAGAAATCAAATTAGAATTTCTGATCAGGCTATTGCTACATTCGGTTAGAGAGTTGGCAAAAAACTGCCAGGGTAACATTGCCGCAAATACCAAGATCGGATAGGGAGCATCTCCTGCGGGTAACTTAGCAATTTTGCCAAAAATCACTGTAAACACCACCATAGTCAAGAATGGTCTGATTAACGCCCAAATAATACCAATCGCCGTTTGTTTGTAGCGGACTAAAATATCCCGCCAGGCGAGGAAATAAAACAACTCCCGATAGCGCCAAATATCCCGCCAATAATGACGTTCACTCCGTCCCGCTTCAATAATTAATTCCGTCTGACTGTTCATTAAGGCTTAATAGGGATTAACAAGAGTGAATAATAAACCAAGCGAGTCGAAAGATCCCCCGTTTATCACAATCAATTTGCCTCATAAGTACTCTGACGAAAGAGCAACAAGCTCGAACTTCATAATTTAAGCAGAGTTAAAGTAAAAGCAAAAAAAATAAAAACTATTACCTTTTACCTCTTACCTCACCTCACCGTCGTCGAAACTGTTCCAACAAACCCTTTTTACCTTCTGTTTTAGTTCGCTCTGGTTCGCTATTTTGGGGTTGATTATAGTAGGAATCATGATAGGAATAGGCATAGTAGTCCAATTCAGGATCGACCATATTAGCAACTACCCCCGCGATGTGGCACTGACTGTTGTGCAGGATCTCAACGGAGTTAGTAATCGCCTTGCGACTTGCTCTTTCAATCGCCGTGACAAACAGCATCGAGTCAACTTCTTGAGCCAAACTTTTAGCATCGGCAATCACGCCAATAGGAGGAGTATCGATAATTACATAGTCGTAAGCCTGTGACCATTCTGCTACTAGCTGCTTCATTCTCTGGGAATTCAACAGCGCGATAGGATTAGGAGAAGTCGCACCTGCCGTAATCAGATCCAGGTTGTCAACTACTCCTGCTTGAATTTGCTCTGACCAAGGTACTTTTTGAGCAATAATTTCGCTTAAGCCTGTGTTGTTTTTAATTTCTGCTAGCTTATGTAGCTTTGGTTTACGCAAGTCGGCATCCACAATTAAGACTCGTAGATCAAATTCCGCCAGAACAATACCTAAGTTGTGGGAAATAGTTGATTTACCTTCGGCAGAAGTAGAAGAAGTAACCGCCAGGGTTTTAATCTGCTTACCATCCGCCATCAGGTAGCGCAAATTCATCGCCAGAGAGCGTAGTCCTTCGGTGTAGGAAGAATAGTAAGAATAAGCCTGTTTGGTCGTAGGGATGTTTCCCACAATGCTTGGTTCGGATACTCTAGGCACAACTCCCAGTAACGGTAGCTGGGTAATTTGCTTAACTTCATCTACCTGTTTCACAGTTTGATCTAGCTGCTGTAAAATAAAGGCGATCGCCACACCCAAAAATCCCCCCGCAATGAGAGCCTGGATCAACCCCTGTTTAATGTTGGGGGAAACAGGTTTGCTGGGTAAAAATGCCTCGTTAAGTATGCGCCAGGGAGCAATTTCTTCAGCTTCGGAAATGGCTAATTCTTGTCTTCTTTCGAGCAGGTAGTTATAAGCCTGAGACTTGAGATCTACCTGGCGTTTTAGTTCGGTAAAGGTTTGCTGCAAGCTAGGAATATTAAGGAATTTACTATTAGCATCGGCTTGGGACTGGATCAGCGTTGTTAGCTGTCCTTGGAGGCTTGCTGCCTGATTTTGTAACTCTAGCTGACGACTGGCTAAGACTTCGAGGGTTGAGCCTTCAGAAGACACCCTTGTCCCTGACTGACCCTGACTGGGATTATTGATACCAAAGCGATTTGCCGCGCCAGTAGTTTGACTCGTATCAGAATCACTGGTGACAGTAGAATCGGTAATCTCTCCTCCCGCTGGTGTATCCGTATAGCTAGGTGCTAGCACAATGCGCTTGAGTACCTTGGGAGAAACAGACTTACCCAAAACCTGTTCGGCTCTTTCCTGAAGCAGTTTCTTTAATTCCCGACGCTTATCCTTGAGGTTAGCCAAGACATGATAGTCATCGGTAAAATCCACTTTACCCAGGTTATATTGCGTCTCCACATCCTTTAGCTGCGCCGCCAAATTCTGATAAACCCCGTCCTGACTCAAAACAGAAGAAGCCACCATAGTGTCTGAATCCTGTCCCAAATCCCCAAGCTGGCGATTCAATTCCTGGAGTTGATTACGGTTAAGAGCGATCGCAATTTTGGTCTGTTCGATTTGCTCGGCTACGTGCTGCTGTAACCCCTCTGCTTCTACTGCCGACAGTTCGGGATCGACTAGCTGATTCGCCTGTCGAAACTGGCGAATTTCTTTAGCTGCTTCGTCCAACTCCGCCTGAGCATCGGGTAGCTGACTATCAATAAAAGCGATCGCATTTGCCGCCTGTTGTTTCTGTCTCTGTAAGCTATAGCTAATATAGGTTTCACCCAGAGTTTCTAAAATTACCTTTGCCTTTTCAGGATCGGTATCGGTATAGGAAACTGCCAAGACATCCGTCGGCACTTTATTCACAATTGCCTGATGAATTGCCAGATTCTTGACGACTTTTTTTAATTCTAAATTGGGATAACGTTGCTGCAACTTCTCGATAGCTTTATTTACCATCGAGTTACTGCGTAGAACAAAAATTTCGGTCGATAAATCCTTAAGAGTATAGTATTGACTCCCCACTGCTAGAGACGGTGCAATCGAAGCAGATTCCTGATTTTGGGGACTTTCCAAAAGAATCAGGCTCTCAGAACGATATTCAGGAGTTTGTAAGGCTGTAATTAGAAATATACCCGTGAAGGAGGCAACCCCTACAGCCAAAGCAGGTTTCCAGCGACGATATACGACCTGTTTTAACTCTGCTAAAGAGAACCCAGTTTCACGATTGCTGGCTGTATTTAAGGCACTAAGATCGACAGTTTGAGGGCTAAAATTTTCTTTACTCATAGCTTGTTTAATCCTGCCAAGATCGCGCTATTGAGCGATAGTTAATAGGATTTAGATAAAAGTTAAAGGTTAAAAATACTGAGAGTAATAATTAGGCTATCTTGCCCATTTATATTAGTTTTCTTTCCGTATCGTCGCTTCAGTGCTTTTACCAATTTCTCCCCCAAGCCTAATTTCGAGTCTGCTTACTTCACGGTGTTTTAGATTACATTTTTGAGAACAGTTTATCTCCCGCAATCTACTCTCAACCTAATCTTCATTCCGAACTACCATCAACCTCGCCCAACCAGTACTTTTCCAGATCATAAAAAACAAAATAGAAGCAATCAAAGCTCCCAAATTCCATTTAAGACATCTCTTGACTAATAAAGATCTCTTCTGCGCCCGAAATGCCTCTGCTTGATTAGTAATACTGTCTTGATTGCTCTGTAAATTGGCAATAATATCTGCTTTTAGCTTCTCAGTATTAATAGAGTCGGGAATATTTACCTGTTGTCTGGCTTGCTGCTGCAAAAGTACGCCAATCTCGTCTTTAGAGCTAGCAGCCTCCAACTGTTCCTTAAACTGCTGAATATTATCTTTCTGAGTTACAAACTGGGCATTAGCACTAGCATTGTGGTGATTATAAATCCGAAAGCTGTTGCTGATGTTTAGCGGAATCATCAGCATCAAAACTACTGCGGCAAACAAAGAAGCCCACGATAAAACCTTAAGAATCTTTGCTTCAATCGGCGCGCGATCGCTTCTTTCTCCATAATAAACCAGAACCATACCCAGCAAGGTTACAGGAATTCGCTCGACAATTGCCCCCATCGTCTGAAATTCCCACAGAGGATTCATCAACTGAGGTGGAATCAGCAGAAAAAAGTGATCGACCAGCGCCATCAACAGCAAGCCATAACCCACTAAACGCAATATACCCGAAGAAAATATCTGTTTATCTCGATCCTGTAGGATAGTCATTGAATCTCTAGATCTGGATTAAATTTAAACCTGTCTAGTATAGTCCTGTCCCTAGTTTTTGGTCATTGGCTGCTTGACTCATTTATTTTCTGGCTGAGAAACTTCTGTAAGAGCGATCGCCAGCTCAAAATCGGGGTTTTAAATAAAGATAAACAAATTTTAAAAAGCCACCTAGCTATTTACGATTGTGTTTAAACCTATGAATGGGATTCTTATCATGGAAGAGTAGAAAAGTATGATAGAAGAGGAAATCATCTTGGTGAATTCGATCCAATTACTGGAGAGGAAACCAAATCGGCAGATTCTAGTCGCACAATAGAACCTTAAATCAACTAATAAAAATAAAGTGAGATCTTGAATGAACTTTGAATTTTTATTTAATCCTAAACTATCAGATAGAAAAGCTAAGAATGCTGTCCCAAATCAAACTCAAGTAGCTTCAGAACCAAAAATCAATCGAGTACTTCGTTGGTTTGAAAAAGAAGGAGATAGTTTGGTTGGAGAAATAGTTGTCAACAACATCAATATAGAGCATCTGCAAAAGCTATTTAAAGTTGATTCAAAAAATCCTATGTATGATTGTTATTTAGTAGAAACCTCCGAGCAAATAAATTATTTAGAAAGTTTGCTAAACTTTAAATTAGATACTGATTCTTACGAATATCTGATTGAGTGCGATCTGGTCAAATCTAACTAAGGTCTAACATTTTTTTGCTGACAAACACGATTCATTTACTATAATAAACTCTAGCTTCTTTAACTTCGTAATATTGTATTGGTCGGCATTAAACATATTTAGTAATCTTAACTTCTAGAAATTCAAACAAAGAGATTGACTCTTTTTTATATAGAAAAGTTTTTATTGATAAAGACGATCGCATTTTTATTAACATGCAAGATACTTAATACTCTAGTCAACAATCTAAATAGCCTTAAATAACTTCGCTTCAGTTGCGATCGCCAGTTATTAAACCATTCGGCAAAACCGATGATACTGCTGGCAACCTCCAAACATTTCAAATAGGTAAATTTTGATATGATCTAGAACTCCCTCAAACTATTTTTACATCGTCTCCCGCCCATGAAATCCGACTATTTAGAAAGGATTCTCAAAGCCCGTGTCTATGATGTCGCCCAAGAGTCGCGCCTAGAGTATGCGTCTAATTTATCCGCCAGACTAAATAATAAACTGCTGCTGAAGCGCGAGGACATGCAGTCTGTATTCTCGTTCAAGCTGCGGGGTGCATACAACAAAATGGCTCAACTACCGCCAGATATTTTGCAGCAGGGGGTAATCGCCGCTTCGGCAGGAAATCATGCTCAGGGAGTAGCCTTAGCAGCCAAACATTTAGGCACAACGGCAATTATTGTCATGCCCGTCACTACTCCACAGGTAAAGGTAGATGCAGTCAAAGCTCGCGGCGGAGACGTGATTCTCAAAGGGGATACTTATGACGATGCCTGCGCCTACGCCAAACAACTATGTCAACAAAAAGGTTTAACTTTTATTCACCCCTTCGACGATCCTGACGTAATTGCAGGGCAAGGAACAATCGGCATGGAAATTTTGCGACAGTATCAACAGCCGATTCACGCTATCTTTGTGGCAATCGGTGGAGGTGGCTTAATTGCGGGTATTGGCGCGTATATCAAGCGATTACGTCCCGAAATCAAGATTATTGGGGTTGAGCCTGTAGATGCTGATGCCATGTATCGATCGCTCAAGGCAGGATATCGCGTCTGTCTTCCCAGAGTTGGTTTATTTGCCGATGGAGTCGCGGTAAGAGAAGTTGGGGCAGAAACCTTTAAATTATGCCAGGACTACGTAGACGAGATTATTCTGGTGGATACAGATGATACCTGTGCGGCAATCAAAGACGTTTTCCAAGATACTCGCTCTATTTTAGAACCTGCTGGAGCATTGGCGATCGCAGGAGCAAAAGCCTATGTCGAACGAGAAGGCATTACCAACGAGACTTTAGTTGCGATCGCCTGTGGTGCCAATATGAACTTTGATCGCCTGCGTTTTGTTTCTGAAAGAGCCGAATTTGGCGAACGCCGTGAAGCAATTTTTGCCGTTACTATCCCCGAGGAAAGAGGCAGCTTTCGCAAGTTTTGTGAGTGTATTGGCAAGCGTAATTTAACGGAGTTTAATTACCGTATTTCCGACGACCAAAAAGCCTATATTTTTGTCGGTATCCAGATTGCCAATCGCGCTGATGCCGCCTCAATTGTCGATACTTTTACCAGCCAAGGCTTTGAAACCATCGATTTGACCGATGATGAGCTAGCCAAAATGCACTTACGTCATATGGTAGGCGGGCGATCGCCATTAGCCAAAAACGAGTTGCTCTACCGCTTTGAATTTCCCGAACGCCCAGGAGCATTAGTTAAGTTCTTAAGCTGCATGAGTCCTAACTGGAACATTAGTCTCTTCCACTACCGCAATAATGGCGCAGACTATGGGCGGATTGCTGTCGGGATGCAGGTTCCCCCAGAGGAAATGGCAGAGTGGCAAAAGTTTCTCAACTCCATCGGCTATCGCCACTGGGACGAAAGCGCCAACCCATCCTATAAACTGTTTTTGAGTTAGGACGATCCATAACATTGATCGCCAAATTAAATGTCTCGCCAATTACACTCCTTTTATATAAGAGCTATTATTTGTTGACCGTCCTAAAGGATACCGCTTCGCATATTGACTGTTGACTGTTGACTGTTGACTGTTGACTGTCCCAACTATTCCTGCTTAAAAGTAACTGGCTGATAGCTATCTGTTGGCTTAATGCTAGAAATTTTATCTACGTCTTGGTTAATGCAGCCATCTTTCTTCCCTGCCACATATTGACACACCCTTGCCCATAACTTAGTGCGATCGCCTGGTTTTCCAGAGCTAAATACGACTACGCGGTCATTTTCAATCTTTACCTGGCACACTGGGCAAATTTCGATGTTTTCTGAGGACATAAAACCTTACCAACAATTAATTGCCCTATTATCATACGTATTTTTGCTGATAATGCCAGCTATCCCGCTTCGATCTTAATCAAAAATAAAGTCGATCTGTTTTATTCGTTTATATTGCTAAAAGCAACGCTAAAATGCAAATATAGCAGCTATGGTCGCATTGAATTGATGACATACACTACCAACGAACTAATCGAGATATTAGATTGTGAGCTAAAAGAGAACTGGAAGGGTCAGCGTGTGGTCTTGTCTTCAGCTCAACGGATTAATGATCCAGTAGTGGCAAAAGCTCTAAATATGAAGCAGGTGAATAAGGTTTTTGCCTATCGAGATTTTCGCAGTCAAATCCATGAGTATCAGCGACAGCATCAAGTTTCAGGTCTAATCTGGCGTTCCTGTACTTTTAACCAGCAGAGCATAACCTATCCTGAGATCCACAATCAACTAATTCCCGTAGAGGGTGATAAGGAAACATTAATTGCGGCAAAAGCTAAAATTCTCGATTTTTGGTCGCAGGTAACTTCGCAGATGAACTTGTGGCTGGTCAATCATCGTCAAGACAGCCAGGGTAAGCACCATCAATTGATATCGGCAGATTATCTCAGCAAGTTGATTACTCAAACCGAATGGGCAGAAATAGATGCTGCTCGTACCGAAGTTTATCTGGGTTTATGTTGGGGCGATCCTCAAGAATCTCAATATCAGTGGGCAAAACCCAAATCAGGTTGCGATCGCATTATTGCTACGGTATCCGAACCGAGCGCAATCAAGATATAGTAGTCTAGGCTGATATGCCATGATAACTTGAATTTTGGACTGAAATTATGTCTCAACAACATGCAGTGGGAGTAATCCAAACCCTGGGTTTCCCCGCTGTTTTAGCAGCTTCTGATGCAATGTTAAAAGCTGGTCGCGTCACTCTGGTATATTTTGATAAAGGTGAAAGCGGTACTTTCGTAATTGCTATTCGTGGTCCAATTTCTGAGGTCAGACCCTCGATGGAAGCGGGACTAAGAGCCGCAGATGATACTTTCGGAGGTAAGGTAATCACTCACTATACTGTACCCAATCCTCCCGATAATGTGGTTGCTGTTTTGCCGATCGAATATACCGAAGAAGTCGAGCCATATCGCTTTTAGATGACTAGCAGCGGGTAGTTAGATGAGTAGCTGAATCTATTTGAAAACGACCCTTTGTCAGCTAAGATTAATATTCGTCAAAGTAATTTAAAATTTAATTTAGAATTTGATTGGAAATTACTAATTTTGTATTTGTTATTGATAAATTAAGGAGCAAATTTAATGCCATCTCAATCCGCTGTAGGTTCGATCGAAACAAAAGGTTTTCCAGGTATTCTTGCTGCTGCTGATGCCATGGTCAAAGCTGGTCGCGTCACCTTAGTGGGCTATATTCGTGTCGGTAGCGCCCGCTTTAACGTCAATATTCGAGGCGATGTCTCAGAAGTTAAAACGGCAATGGCGGCAGGGATAGATGCAGTAAAAAAAGCTGAAGGAGCAACCTTAGAATCCTGGGTGATTATTCCTCGTCCCCATCAGAACGTATGTGCTGTTTTGCCTATCGACTATACTGAGGAGGTCATGCCCTATCTAGATCAAGTTGAGGGCAGAACTTTGCCTATCGCTCCTAACAGCTAATTTAGCTATAGTTGCTGCTAATCCTGCTTGAAGTAACAGGTTTTGTAGATAGACTTTAATTACTTGGCATCACTACAATTTCGATACTCAGCACATCTAAGGGTTAAATTTGTTTCTCTTCTCAAAGCAACTATTTAACCCTGGCTCACTCAACCTTTGGTCAGGCTAATCTAGCCCCAATTTTTCGCAATTCTGCTTGATAGCTTTCTTTTTATCGCTCTGACGTAAAGGAAAATCGGGAACTGATAGTATTCGACGATTAACCAAATAACACACAGTAGATGAGCCACAAAAGTCATAACTGTCCAGGTCAGAGGCAGCCAAGACAACAAACTACCGTTTATCGGTGGAAATAAATAGACGCCAATACCAATAATTGATGTTGGAATTAGCACAAATCCTAAACCAAAAAGCACATAAGCCCAGCCTACCTCGGCTCCTTCTCGGTGAATTCCTTTCCAAACTTTGCCGTTCCAATACCAGGTCAAAGGTAACTGGCTATCAGCCATTTTTAGCAATTGCTTATCGTAATTGGTGGTAAATATATGCTGACAAAAGTTACAGGCAAAAGTCTCCATCAGCGGCATCTCTGTAACTTTGCCGTGACGACATACAGGACAAGGATAAGTCCCTTCGCAGTGGAAGCGATTAAATTCTGACCACTCTTGCTGTAGCAAGTCTGTGTTGGAAGGCAATGAGGATTGAAAATTGTGAACGTTAGACATATACTATCCGATGTCGTAATACTTTGACCGTGCTGCCAATGATGGAAATTGTCTAGCTGCTGACACTATACAAACCAAGTAAAAAGCTACTGAATCGGCTTAGGGAAGTAAGATCAGCAAAAGTATGCCCTAGATAAATAGAGAGCATTTGACTAGTTCTTTAGAGTGTAATTATAGCTAGCTAGCTATGACTGCTGCCCAGTGATAACCATTTTCGATATAAATGTCAATATTAGTTCGTAAAATAAACTTTTATTGCCAACATTTAACCTATATTAGGCGGTATTTGGCGGAGTTGTTTTAGCTGTTGCTGGATCAGCTCAGATAGGGATTCTCGCTCTATCTCAACTCCCCGATTGAGGTGCTGCGAATCTTCGAGAAAGATGATACTGTCTACCTGGTGAAGTGAAATCAGGCGAAACAAAAGCTGCACTACCAAAATTGGCATAGCTACTAGATCTTGATTAGCAGTACCTTGAGAAGCTGCCGCATCTTGAACAGAGACAAAGGCATAAATCACTTTTTTGCTCTGCTGTAGTTGGGAGTTGGCAATTGTCGTTAAAACCCAATCTTCGGCAAGATTTTGCAGGACATAGTATTCGAGCTGCTGTAGCTGTTCGGCATAGGACTTCAGGACTGGAGCGATCGCTTTTTCCACCACCATCGGTGGCACACCATGATTAGCGGCATCGTCAATAATAAATTGTAGCTGTTGCTCCAGGGTCATGGTTTGGTTTTAGTTGATTCTGGTGGTAAATCGCTGAACTAACCCATAATGTCTGGGATAAGTTGTCTTTGATGGTGAGGTTGGGCAGGATAAATATCTCCATAAATATCTATAAATATAATTGCCCAACCCAGATATAAGCAATTTAAGCCTTGGCTTTTTTCTGTTTGGCTTTCTTCTTCTCTGCCTGTTTAGCCTGCTTGGCTTTCTTCTTCTCTGCCTTGAGTTCTGCCTCTGCCTGCTGTCTGGCTTTTTCTTTTTCCTCTGCGAGCCTATCGAGGTAGTAGTGATAGTCACCAGGATAAGCAACTAATTCCCCGTCGCGAATTTCGACGATTTTATTAGCTGTCTGCGAGATAAAATAGCGATCGTGAGACACAATTAAGACCGTGCCATCATAATTTTGCAGTGCCTCTTCCAGCATCTCTTTCGCGGGAATATCGAGGTGATTGGTAGGCTCATCGAGAATAAGTAAGTTAGCGGGCTTGAGGAGCATTTTAGCCAGAGCAAGACGGGCTTTCTCGCCACCGCTGAGGGACTCTACTTTTTTGAAAGCAGTTTCACCACTAAACAGAAACTGACCTAGCAACGTCCTCACCTGTTCGTTCTTCCAGTCAGGAACTTCATCATGAATTGTATCCATGACCGTTTTGTTTAAGTCCAGCGCCTCGGCCTGATTTTGTTCAAAGTAACCTGGGATCACGTTGTGCTTGCCCAGCTCAATTTTGCCCTCGTCAAATTCTTCCATGCCCATCGCCATCCTTAGCAGGGTAGATTTGCCGGCACCGTTGGGACCCAAAATAGCAATGCGATCGCCCCTTTCGATAGTTAATTCGGCACCTAGAAACAAAATATTGTTGTTGTAAGCATGAACCAAATCTTCAATAATCAGCACTTCTCTACCGCTGCGAGGAGATGGTGGAAAGCTAAATTTCAGGGTTCTTAGATTAGCGATCGGCGCTTCTACCCGTTCAACCTTGTCGAGCTGCTTTTCTCTACTCTTGGCTTGGGTACTACGAGTAGCGCTAGCCCTAAATTTCTCGATAAATTCTTGCTGCTTGGCAATTTCCTTTTGCTGTCGTTCAAAGGTCGCTCCCTGAGCTATCCTGGCTTCCGCTTTTTGCTGGAGATAAGCAGAATAATTACCGAGATAGGTAGTTGAAACTCCCCGTTCGGTTTCCACAATTTTGGTACAGAGGCGGTCAAGAAACTCGCGATCGTGAGAAACAATGACCATCGGAGTATTGATATTCCGTAGATAATTCTCTAACCACTCAATAGTTTCCAAATCTAGGTGGTTAGTCGGCTCATCCAGCAGCAACAGGTCTGGTTCCTGAAGTAGAATTTTGCCCAAACTCATGCGCATCTGCCAGCCACCGCTGTAGGAACTTACCAGGCGATCGCCATCTTCGGAACTAAAGCCCATTTCGGGTAATATCTTTTCGATCTGAGCGTCGAGAGTATATCCCTCTAAAGCCTCAAACTTACGCTGTAGTTTATCCAACTTATTGATCAGGCGGTCTAGCTGGTCTGGATCGGCAGTCTCCATGTCCTGCTGCACCTGATTCATCTGCTGCTGAATCTCATTAGCTTCGACAAAAACAGTCCAGAACTCCTCATAAACCGTACGGGTTGGTTCTACTTCAAATTCTTGAGTTAAATAGGCAATTTTGAGGCTGGTGGGGCGAATAACTTCACCAGACGTCGCCTCAATTTCACCGCTGATAATCTTGAGCTGAGTCGATTTTCCTGCTCCGTTGACTCCAACTAAACCTACTCTTTCTCCTGGTTTAACCTCCCAGGTAACGTCTTTCAGAACTTCCCCCGTTGTGTAGGTTTTGCTGATGTGTTCGAGTCGCAACATGGAGTGTCTCCTGTAATGAGTAAAATGTACCAGGGCAAAATACTTGGCTTCAATGTTTATTTTTGTAACATTTTTATCTAAATTCTATTATATGATTAATGAATTGAAATATTTTAACTATTTTCGTCAACAGCACCTTTTTTCAAGTAACTGAGCCAGAATTACTGTGCTTTACTAACTCTGGATGGGCAAAAAATTACCCTCAAAAACAAATAAAGGCAATTAAAGACTGTACAATATGCAGTTATCAATTTGTCTACGTTTTGCCTCATCTAACAGATAATCGACTTCTTGTATAGAGGAATCTATGACTATGAAAGACTAACAGTGCTAGATTGCCCCAGAGACCAACAATGGTTTGTAGTAGGCGATTTTGACTCCTATATTTTGAGAGCAATGTCATAGATTGTCGATAGCTACAGCCTAATTTAATTAACTAATTTAATATTTTTATTGATATGACTACCGTACTAATTGTTGATGATTTAAATAGTATTAGAGAGTTTTTGAAAATAAATTTATCCAGTGAACCAGATATTGAGGTAGTGGGTTTAGCCGATAATGGCAAGAGGGCGATCGCTCAAGCAGAAGAACATCATCCAGATATCATTCTCATGGATATCAACATGCCAGGGGAGATCGATGGAATTCAGGCTACGGCAAGAATTGTGCGGCGTTTTGCCGCCAGTAAAGTATTATTGTTGACTAGCCAGGATGACCGCCAGCAGCTTGATCGCGCTCTAGAGGCAGGAGCCAGAGGCTATATTCTCAAAAATACTAGCATTAAAGATATTGCCAATATTATTCGCTTAGCTGAGAAAGGTTTTTTTCAAATCGGTCCGATATTCGGAAATTGGGACGGCAGCCTGCACCATCGCGTCCAGGCGAATGCGGGAAAATTGGAAATAGGTAGCGGCACCGTCGCTGGCACTGATGTGATTATCCCCTATAACTTCAACCACCCTAACCAGTCTAGTCAAGTTCCAGAAATGAATCATGCCCTATCAAATATCAGCTCCGAACTATTTCAGCTACGAGAAACCATCAAGTCTCAAGAAGATACGATTGATAATCTCAGTAATCAGTATTCTCAGGTAAAACAAGAGATTAACAGCAGGCTAAGTGGGCGATCGCCAAATAGAAATTCAGGTTTTTCTTTCTATGGTTCGAGATCGAAAAGCAGCCGTACTCAAAAACAGCAGAATTTTTTGTTTATTACGAGTTTCTTTTTAGGAGTAGTTACTGTCCTAGTAATTGTATTGCTAATTGTGGTCGCTGGCGGGATTTAAGGCGGTTTTGGGCAGTCCAAAGTGTAAAGAGAAATCGACTATTACTCTAGCTAGATACTCCCGTATCACCAATTAGGCTAGATTGCCTACCGCCGAAAATAACTTCTGAATTACTATAATGCTTAAACTCTAAGAGGTTGAAGAAAGGATCTTCGAGGAAAAAACAGTGATGTTCGATCTGCTGTTGGGGGAAACGCAACTTAGGCTGACCATAAAAAGTGAGCTTTTGTGCTTGAGCGCGATCGCATAGTTGCTGCCATGCCTCTTTAGTAGGCAAGATTAAACCCAGGTGTCGCGGATAAATGCCTGGCTGCCTCTTTAGTGATTGAGAAGTGATATGACCCACTAGCTGAGTACCGTAAAAATCAAAGATAACTGCCGCAGAATTCTCCCGCCCGACAGTACAACCCAAACCAGAACTATAAAACTCTTTTGCTTGAGTCACATCGCTGATGGGAATAGCCAGATGAAAAATAGCCGTTTGGAGCATAATTTGAGGCTGGATGTCTCCTAGATTGTTTGTCTAGTCTGTAAGATATACATTCTAGCTATTTTTAAACTCATTTAGACAATTAATTAGACCCCACCCTAGGTTTAATAATCCAACAAAACCCTGACCCATTCAGGAGGACGGGGAATCGGATTGTCTAGGCGATCAAGCAGCATCAACGCTACCAGATGTACGGCAAATAAATAGACTAAATTCTGAATAATGATCGAGGCGATCGCCAGAACTTGAATTAAGGCAAAGTCTGGCTGTGCCAAAATTCCTAGCCTAAAAAATATCCAGTCCAAAAACTTGGTAATCTGCGTAATGACATATACCCAAAGATTTTCGCCCAGCAAGAGAGAGGTGAGCCAAAAGCGAAAAACCAAGCCAATTGAGCCAATAGTTGCTCCCAAACTAACAGACCAAGACCAGCTCAAACCTTTCTGCCAACAAGCACCAAGCAACACCCCCATCAATCCGTAGGGCATAAAAAAAATAATGCTGCGGGTGGGACCCATCAAAACCAATAATAATAATCCTGACACCACTGCTGCCATCCAGGAGGCACGATTACCGCGCCGTAGATAAATCAGGGCAATGGGAATAGGGAAAAAAATCTTGAGGATTGGTCCCACAGGAAAATAGAAATTTATCAGCCAGACTAAGCTAGCTGCACTCGCCAAGAAAGCGGTTTCCACCATTACTACCGTGTTTGTAGTAACCTGCTTTTTTTTGCTTTTTTTTGGTGCTTTGACAGCAGAAGATGCGGCATAAGTATCAGCTGCACCAGTAGCTTCTAGATCTACCCAGTTAATTTCAGCATCATCTAGGGCATCAGACGGAGAATCTTGACGATCTTCTCTGGACATAGGAATTTAATTGGCTAAACCCAAGAACTATTAGAGGTCTGAATATACTAGCAAATAGTGTCCTCTAAAGCTGGCAGATCAGGAATACGCATCGAATCAGCGTTTCTCTGAATTAGTCCTTTCTTCTCTAGTTTAGTTAAAACCCTAGTAACGGTTTCTCTGGCTAATCCACTCAAGCTACTAATTTCTCGGTGAGGCAAGTTGGGGATTTCGGTGCCTTTTTCTCCCTCAGTACCCTGTCCTTCTACCAAAAACAGAATGGCATCAGCAACCCTAGAGATACTGCTTGCCTCTCTCAGCTGTAGCCGCCGATTTACCTGGCGCAGGCGCTTTGCCATTAACTGAACTAAGTGAACCCCCGCCATCGGTTCGGTATTAATTAAATTAACAAAATCTTCGGCTGGTATTCTGCCGATCAAGGTTTTGGTCAGAGTAATAGCATCGGTAGAGCGAGGCATTTTATCCATTGCTGCCATTTCACCAAAAATCTCACCCCGCCCTAAAATATTGAGAGTTACCTCTTTGCCGTCGAGATTGTAGGTACGAATTTTTACCCAACCTTCGAGAATAAAATATACCGATCCCCCCCAATCATTTTCTAATAATAAAACTTGATTGGATGGATGAGAAATTGTCACAAAATGAGCCGCTATTTTATGAATACTGTCTTCTGGTAAATCTGACATAAAAGGAACTAACTGGATTAGTTCGTCATGATTGATATTGGACTCTAGATAACGAGATTGGTCTTCCATGGAAATGCCGAGCATACAGTTCACTGTCAACATCTCCTTTTTATCATTAATAAAAATAGAACAGCTTTAGTGAATATAGCTAGAAGCAATATTTCCTAATCAGACAACTCAGTAATTTACAGTAAATTTCAGCCTATTTGCCTGGTTTAGCGCAAAATATAACTGTTTTAATTAACTGTAAACATGTCGATAAACAGTTAATTTAGTCGGACTTTTTGGGTGATTTGCCTGACTCCTTAAAGGTTAATTACATACTTGTCTCAAAAAAACCATACCTAATCTTCAAAATCCCTAATCTTTGGGTAAAGATTTGGTGAAGGCAGGCTTTGTTCCTGGTAATTCAAAGTCTGAAGCAAATAGTATTGCATAGAGAGCACGATCAAACTGTATTGATAACTAAACTCATTTTATTAATTCCTTTTTATGACTTCTCCTGCTAATCTTTATCCTCAAGATATGAGAGTTTCGCCTCTGTGTATCCAACGTCAGGTTCACCCTTCGGTAGTAAGTAAAGCTAAGCGTACATTAGATATAGTTGGTGCCATTATCGGTTTAGCAATTACCAGTCTGGTCGCTGTGCCTATTGCGATCGCAATGTGTTTTGATGATCCTGGAAAATTATTTTACGGTCAGATTCGCTGTGGCTTTGACGGCAAACCATTTAAGATGTGGAAGTTTCGCTCGATGATTGCCAATGCCGAGCAAAAAAAGCACCTGGTTAAAAATCAAGCTACAGGGCATATCTTTAAAAATGAAAACGATCCTCGCATTACAAAAGTAGGCTGTTGGCTCCGTCGCACTAGTCTGGATGAATTTCCCCAATTTTGGAATGTGCTTAAGGGTGACATGAGCCTGGTGGGGACTCGCCCGCCAACTGTTGCCGAAGTAGCTATGTACGATGAGCATCACCTGCAACGTCTGAAGGTAAAGCCTGGTATCACAGGAGAATGGCAGGTTCGAGGTCGTTCTGAAATATCAGATTTTGAAGAGATTGTCCGCATGGATCTCGAATATCAGCAAAAGTGGTCTTTCTGGTACGATTTGAATTTAATCCTATGTACCGTCGCTGTAGTCTTGGCGCGTAAAGGGGCTTGTTGAACCAGGAACGCACTATGATAATTCCAGGTTTTACTTCTCAACTAATCTCTATTTTATGAACCTACCAACTTGGATCACTCTATCTCGTCTTTTAGGACTACCAGTTATTCTTTATCTACTCAACTACCCCACTACAGACAACCGTTGGCTCTGTGTGGGGATTTTTACGCTTGCGGCAGGGACAGATTGGGTAGATGGCTACTTAGCTCGTAAGCTGAATCAGGTAACAGAATTGGGTAAATTTCTTGATCCATTGGTTGATAAACTTCTAGTCTTAGGTACTTTTCTCTCTCTAATTGAGCTGCGTCTGGTTCCCGCCTGGGGTGTATTTATCATTTTGGCAAGAGAACTAGCGATCGCTGGTTGGCGAGTTAACCCCGCTTTAACAGGCAACACCAGCATCTCAGGGGCAAACATTTGGGGCAAGCTTAAAACCGTCAGCCAAATTTTGGCGATCGCTGTCTTAATTGCGCCCCTTTCTTCGCAGTGGGATACTGCCAGCAACGTCTTATTTTGGCTCGCGGTAGCTTTGAGCCTAATCTCTGGCGCGATTTATATCTTGCCGATTATTTCATCATCCAAAGAAAAATCAATCTCTGAGGAATCTCTCCCTGAAGCTAAATAATCGTTCTGGAACGAATCTTTTAGACCAGACACCAGGTCGTATTTCGGCTGCCAGGCTAAATCCTGCTGCGCCTGATGGATATCTGTAAAGAAGTGTTGTTGACGTACGGGAAATGCTTTGCGTTTACCAAAGTCAAACTGATCAGGATCATAATGAACCAGCTTAATACTGTCAGCCGACTTACCCGCAGCTTCAGCACAGGCGAAGGCTAGTCCGTCAAACGTTACATAGCGATCGCCTGAAATATTATAGATTTTGCCTTTAGCGGTATCATTGCCCAAAATACTTGCCATCGCCACGGCTAAATCCTGAATGTGACCAAACTGGGTGATATATCTGCCGTTACCAGGAATCGGCAGCGGGCGATTGCGCACTAGGCGATCAAAAAACCAGGCTTCGAGATCATTATAGTTTTGTGGACCATAAATATAGCAGGGGCGTACTGATGTCCAGGGAATACCCGACTCGGTTAAATATGCCTCGGTATGGTGTTTACCCTTATGACGACTATTAGGATCTACCCGATCGCCTTCTCGATGGGGCATTAGAGTTGTGGGAAGATATACCCCCGCGGAACTGACATAGACAAAATGCTGAAGCCGACCGTTAAAAATTTCTACAAGGGGCTGGGTATCGCTCAACTCCCGACCATTGTTATCAAAAATAGCATCAAAGCTTTCTCCTGAGAGTTTTTCCTTGAGCTGACTGGCATCCTTGCGATCTCCTGTTATTTGCCCTACTCCTGCTACAGGAGGCGGATTGTTACCCCGATTAAACAAGACTACTTCGTGTCCCTGTCCGAGCAACACTTTGGTCAGGTAAACGCCGATAAAGCGAGTCCCCCCCATAATTAAAATTCGCATAATCTACCTCTTATGGCACTAACTCTACATCCTATGATGTTGTCGTGCATTATTTACTACTTTTGACTCTGGGTAGAGGGTAAGCTGTCATGCATTCAATTTACTGGTTGAGAAAAGGCACAAAGGGACAGCCCCTTCGGGGCAGATCGTCACCTTTTTTTATTTGCGAGTGAGCATAAATTAAAGCACCTATATAAATAGGACCTAATGCTAGTTCAATAAGATTTGCAACTCTCATTTCTAAGACTACAGAAGATAGTTCTGACCCATCTGTGATGCTGGGAAATATAAAAACATTTAGTAATGCCAATAAGATGGAACCAGGGAGCCAAACTGTCAGCACAATTTTAGAAACTAAATTAAAATTTTCAGTAAGTAATTGAAGAGCATTTTTGATAATTCTCATTATTTTAAAATTGAATAATAGTCGTTTTAATCAAGTTACGAAATTAGGTGTATCTAAAAATGTAGCTTTGACTATTATTGGTTAAAGACAATAAAAAAATAGGATCTAGATCGTAGTTATAAGTAATTGCGATCGCCTTCTGGAGTAAACTACTTCCATGCTCTTTTTGGTATTCCCCAAATGTTTGATTTGTGAAGGCTATAATTCCCATCTCTCATTAAATATCATCCGATTTGCTTGATATAAATACTTAGTGCCAAAGGTAGGTCAAGCTGAAATCTTAGTCAGTCTCCACCACTTGTTTCATGTATCTTCCCCAAAGACTCGCTGCCTGGTAGCTGCTGCCTCTGGTGGGGGAATTATCGTCGTTACCTAGCCAGACTCCAGTTACCAGATCTCTTCGAGGAATATAGCCAATAAACCAGAGATCGACATTATTGTCCGTAGTACCTGTTTTGCCTGCTTCTCCCTGATCGAGATAGGCGGCTTTTCCTGTGCCTTCTTCTACCGCTAGCTGCAACATCTCCGTTAGCTCGTCGGTAACATCCTGAGAAATTGCGTCACGAACAGTTTCCTCATCATCATCAAAAATATAGATGACGCGACAGCTATCGCGATCGCTCGATTTTTTGCAGTCACTCCCGTCTAAAACGCGATTAATGGCGTGGGGTTTGTTCCAAATACCGTCATTGGCAATGGTGGCATAGGCACCAGTCATCTCTAACACGGTGGTTTCACTTTGTCCGATTACCAAACCTGGAGCTTCAATTAGGGGAGAAGATACCCCCAGGCGTTGGGCGACATCCATCACTTTTCTTAAGCCAACTTCCTGCGCCACTCTTAGGGCATTGACGTTTTCTGACTGTTCTAGTCCCCGATACATATCAATCTCGCCCTTACTACGTTCACAGCCACGATACTGCTGTCCCCGCCAAGATAATGATGAGCAGGAATATTCGGTATCAGGATCGATTCCTGACTCTAGAGCTGCGGCATAGGCAAATATTTTAAAGGTAGAGCCAGGCTGTCTCTTTGCCTGTACTACTCGATTAAACTGGCTTTCGCCATAGCTTGCCCCTCCTGCCAGAGCCAAGATGTTGCCGTTTTTGCGATCTAAGGTAACTACTGCGCCCTGAGAATAGCCTAAGCGCGTGCCATCATTATTAATTGAGTATTGCAGAGAATCCTCTGCCTGTTTTTGCATCGCTGGATTCAGGGCTGTTTCCACAATAAAGTTACCTTCTCTAGCTACATCTGTACCCAATAATTCCTGTAGCTCATCGATAACGTAGCTATAAAAATAGGGCGCAACGGTACTAGAAAAACTTTCACGAGCGCGGGGACTGACCTCGATTCGCGATCGCCTGGCGCGATCTGCTTCTTCTTTGCCTACCATACCTAGTCTGAGCATGCGATCAATAATACGGTTACGCAAGCCAATGGCTGTATCATAATCCTTGACAGGATTGTAGGCATTAGGAGCTGGCAAGATAGCTACGAGAGAGGCTGCTTCAGATAGATTTAGATCTGCTGCGGATTTTTCAAAGTAAAATTGTGCCGCATCTTCAAAGCCATAGCTACCAACGCCAAGATATACTCGATTGAGATAGGTCTTAAGAATAAAGTCTTTGCTATAAACAGTCTCTAGTTTGAGGGCGACCAAAGCCTCGCGTATTTTCCGCCCAGCAGTATTTTGTCTGCCAACTTCAGGAAACAGGCTACGAGCAAGCTGCTGAGTTAGGGTACTGGCTCCCTGGCGTTTATCGGATGATAAATTGATAAATATTGCTCGCGTCACCCCCACAGGATCGACTCCGAAGTGCCAATAAAAACGACTGTCCTCTGAAGCGATAACGGCATCAGGCAGGTAAGAGGAAAAGTTTGAGAGTTTTCTTAGTTCGCGATGGGTATTGTTAGTAGCGGTAGGGTTAATCGGGGTTTTACCATCTTCGGCATAGACGACAATTGGCAAAGTTGATTCTCTGGGAATGGGATAGACGGGTACTTTGAACCATTCAATACTTAGCAGCAGCAATAATAATCCCAGCATTCCCACCAAGGCATATAAAGCATAGCGGATGGCATAGAGCCACAGGGGAGGCGGATTTAAATACTCAATTGTCACCCCTGCTGCTAACTCTGGAGGACCAAGGGTAAAGCTTTCTCCATGATATAAAGACAGACTTTTTAAGCGCCGCTTACCTCGGTAGATGCCGTTGGTAGACTTTTCATCCTGGACGATAAAAGAACGCGGTTTTTTGCGGTTTCTTTTGAGAATTAAATGAGTCTGACTAACTACGGGGTTGCGGATCGTAATATCACAGCGGGAACTTCTTCCTAAAGTATAGCGATCGCCTACTAAAGGATATTTTTGTTTTTTGCCCTGAGCTTCTTTGATAATTAATTTTGGCGTGACTGTTCCTGATTTGAAATTGCTCGAATTAAAATTTACCTTTGACTGGATTTTTTGGACTGCCTGAGTCACAGCTTTACTAATGGGCGATCGGGAGTTGCCGCCATTGGGAGGTTTGCTAGTCATTAATTCATCTCGCTTCCAGAACGCCAGGATGGTAAATTATCTAAATTATCCTATTGTAAGAAATTCCATCCCAGGTTGATTTTGCCAGTAAATCTCTTATTTGTCTGTTCTAGAAATAAATGGCGTAGTCCTACGGCAGAAACGCTATATCGTCGCGATCTAAAAGATGTGATGAGAGCGGTGGGGGCAAGCTTTATCACCAAAAAAGATTGAATTTAGGTATTTCAGTAAGACAACATAGACGCATAAATGTAAACTCCTAGTTCATCTTTAAGTATGATGAACATACGAATTATCTATCAACTGAAAATTAGTTTCAAAGATATCAAATTTCTAACTTGGAGTGATTAGAGCGAAGCTGAAACGCATTAAGAAACTAAACTAGAAAAGAGACTAATTATGCGAATGCAACATAGCGTACGAATAGGTCGGGTATTGTATGCCGCCAAGCTTACTGTAGTCAGCATTCTGACCTATGGATGCTCTGTTTCAGGGCAAAACTTGCCAACCGCAGCCGACTGCACAATCTACGAAGAGGCTTTCAAGTTACACCTTAATCCTGAGATAGTTAATTGTACTGCTGATTTCCTTGAAGTAAGTGCTACAGGTCTTCCCGATCTGACTTCTGGAAGTAAAGAAGATGTACCGATGGTCGGCATCCAATCTTGGATCCAAAGAGTTGCAATTCCCTACGATTACCATTGGCGTATTCCCCTTGATCCTAATTGGCAAGCTGAACCTTTTGAGGCTAGCGCCCGTGGATCCATCGCGGTTGCGGTTGACGGTGTACCCATTTTTCATTACGAACGACGACCTGATGTTTCAACTTCCCTCGATAACTACGAACAGCGAAACGATACCGTTGTTCAGGGGGAATTAGACCAGTGTGGAGGTCATTCAGGGCAAGGAGAGGATTATCACTATCATTACGCACCGATTTGTCTGATGGATGAGCATAATCCCGAACTCCCTATTGCCTTTGGTCTTGATGGCACTCCCATCTATTACGGTGAAGGGGGTGATGAGTATTATGGGCGTGGTAGATACAGCGACCTTAGTTATTTACCTGATAAGGCACTTGATGACTGCAACGCGCTGCAATTGCCAAATGGTGAATTTGTGCATTTTACAACCAAAACCCCGCCTTATGTTGTGGGTTGCCATCACGGTTTTTTTGACTCTAAGCTGCAAATAGAACCTGGCACCTTCGATGCACTCGCACAGCGCACTTCAAGCCCGCTTGGTGGTAGCTATGGCGAGCCTGTCTCAACCCTAATCACGGATTTTGAGAAAAACGAAAATGGAGCGTATCGTTTGGCTTTTGATTCTTTAACAACTTCGGAAGTAACAAGCGCAATTCTCTATCGCCAGAGTTCAGAAGCTTGTTGGGTGTTTGAGTACCAACTAGTTGCGGGAGAGAGAGGAGAGACCAAAGAAGCTTGTCGGCATTGAACAACAAAAGTAGAAGTTCTCTTATTCTGATGACTTTGTAAAATCCTCCATTGAGGTTCAATACTGTTACTTTGCTGATCTGCGGATCGACAATCCAGTATTCTGTAATTCCTCTAGCTGCATACTCAGATCTTTTAAAACGATAATCGCGATCTTGATTTACTTTGCCAGGGGAAACTACTTCTACCACTAAGGCTGGAGGCGGCATATCTGGCACAATAGTACTATGTCCACACCTACTTCTGCTTTTTGCCCTGAGCTTCTTTGATAATTAATTCTGGCGTGACTGTTCCGATTTGAAATTGCTCGAATTAAAATTAAACTTTGACTGGATTTTTTGGACTGCCTGAGTCACAGCTTTACTAATGGGCGATCGGGAGTTGCCGCCATTGGGAGGTTTGCTAGTCATTAATTCATCTCGCTTCCAGAACGCCAGGATGGTAAATTGTCTAAATTATCCTATTGTAAGAAATTCCATCCCAGGTTGATTTTGCCAGTAAATCTCTTATTTGTCTGTTTTAAAAATAAATGGCGTAGCCCTACGGCAGAAACGCTCTATCGTCGCGATCCAAGGGTTGTGGTGAGATCAGCAGGAATAAGCTCTAGCGCTAGCAAAAAGATTTCGAGCCAGAATATCTGCTGGGCAGATTTGATTCTAGTGATGGAAAATAAGCATAAAAAAGCCATCATTAGGCAATACCTCCATTTAGAGTTGCCTCAGATTATCGTCTTAGATATTCCCGACGACTATCAATACATGTCTGCTGAGTTGATTGACATGATTCAGACAAGTACTGAGAATATTTTGTCAGATATTCTGCCTAAATTTGGCAGCGAGTGAAGCTACTCTTTATCCCATGGCAAGCAGCGCAATATCCTACTTAAATACCACTGGCTAATTTTTGCCGATCGCTTTGGGATATCTTAACTGTGGCGTCTGTGGCAACAATTGCTTAATTACAATACTGCCCGATGGTTGAACTTCTTGAGGTTCAAATTAGCTTGAGGCAACCCAGGGACGGTCAAATTTTCTAGATTTTCTCTATTGCTATCGTTTCTATTGTTGCCTCGATTACCGTTCGGCGCAAATAGCATTTCGCCGCTAGTGTAGCTGGTACCAAAGGTAGTTGCCAGACTCGATACCTGATTGAGGGCAGAAAGTAAATCTCGCTCTTGCAGGGTGGATAAAGGATGAATAAAGGTCGAAACGACAAAACCATCCGCGATCGCATATCGGGCATCTAGAGCGGTATGAAAATTAGCCAACATCATTCTTTGCACCTGCTGGGGATTCAATTCTGCGGCATCGGCTACGGGAGTAAAAATTCGCATTCGATCAGCATTGGGATCTGCCAAAATCAAAATTGAAAGGTCGTTGAGAGAAAATCGCCATTGACCAGGTTGACCAGAAATGTCCTCAATCTGCTCTCGTAAGATCGCATCTAAGCGATTAATGCTCATTGGTTCGAGAGCAAATTCTGCTGGTGCTGGCTGTGCTGTGGCGGAAAATGATCGTAGCTTACTACTATCAAAATTGGTCAAAGCGATCGCCACAGCTAAACAAAACCACAAAGCCCACAGTGTCCTTTTCATGCTCGATTATCAGCTCATTTGGATAATTTATTATTTCAGCTTTAGCTGAGAATAGGCTGAGTCAGTTTTGGGGCTTTTCGGACTATGGTTGCGTCCTTTTGGTTATTAGTTGAGTCTGATGGATCGACTTAATTAATATGACAGTCAATTGGGATCGCTATAATCGGGATTGGTAATAAACTCTTCATCGGTCAAGCTGTTGAGAAAAGCAAGCAGATCCGCAATTTCCGACTCTCTAATGGTAAATCCCTTAAGAAAACCGCTTTTGTAGGGATTGTTGCTGCCCACACCTGCCCATTCTCCTGTTTGAACTGTTCTACCCCCTGCCTGATAGTGGGCGATCGCCTCTCGTAAGGTTGCGATACTCCCATCGTGCATATAGGGTGCCGTGAGAGCAATATTTCTGAGGCTAGGAGCTTTAAATCGTCCCATATCTTCTTCTACCTGGGTAATCTCTTTGATACCATTGTTTTGGGGCGGATAGCTGCCTTTGCCGTCGATGTTATACAAACCTGTGTTGTGAAAGGCTTTTTCGGTAAATGCCAAATTTTCATGCTTGGTAGAGTCGCTGAAGTTGATCCCACTATGGCAGTGGAAACATTCGGTTCGCTCACTATTAAACAGTTTTTCTCCTCGCTTTGCCGCAGCCGAAATCGCGTTGGTTTCTCCCTGATAGCGATAGCGATCGTAGGGTGACTTAAATGATACTAGGCTTCTTTGAAAACTGGCGATCGCCTTAGTCAAATTACTGATATTTACAGGCTGTTGATCATTGAACGCCTCAGCAAACATCTGCTGATAATTAAGGTCGTTTTCCAGCCATTGAATCATTTCCTGTTCTTTGCCTACCATGCCCATTTCCACTGGATGCTCACCAAAAATAGGAATTAAAGCCTGATTTTCTAGACTAGTCATCAAGGGATTTGCCCAGGTAAGTACGGAACTATAGGCGACATTTGCCAAACCCATCGAGTTTTTGGTGTGGGATTCATTAGTCGAGCCCAGAGCAACTTTTCTGCCATCGGTAAAGGCTAAAGCTTGTTTGTGGCAAGAGGCACAGGAATACTCTCCCGTAATCGACAGCCGATTTTCGTAGAACAGATGTCTGCCCAACTCTACTTTACTGGCAGTCATCGGATTATCGTCAGGAACAACTGGTTTTGGTGTCCAGTCTGGTAAATTCCACTGATATTCAGCTGTCGCTGCTAATGTCGTCGTCACGCCCCCATCCATTGCCATGGCTCGGCTTAAGCCAATTGATAGACAAATAGATAAGCCAAAAGCCACCATTAGGCTGAGAAGACGTTGGTGTCGCCTAATGAAGTTATCTCCCATATTAATTAGTAATTATGCATTTAGATGAGCAAACAGTACCGGGCAAAGCCGCTAGCTATAGCTGGGATTAACACCAACGGCAGCTTGTCCGTAGCCACATTTATTCGATAAAAAAGAAATATTGTTCTGATTCCTCTGCTCTAGTTTGAGACAGGTTAAGATTTTCCAGAATCGGCATACAGTCACCATCTTCTGGAGAAGACATGCAGCCATTGGGAGTGTTTGCTTGATTGACGGTTAAGTCGCTTTGAGCCAACAATTCACCCAGATCGGCAATAACCACATCGTTATCTGGATCGAAATCTTCTAGGGTTACTTCGACACGATTAGGGTTAGCACAGCCAAACAGGTTACTTTGGGCAGACTCACTACATCCAGTGCTACCTAGATGAATTAGATAGCTATTGCTACCTATGTTCTGATGCCCTGTGTGACTATCCCCACCGTGTTGACTATGTTCCTGGCTGGAGTGAGTACTGCTGGTTTGACTATGAGTACCCTGTCCGTTTTTAAAAATACTCGCTTGTCGGCTAGTTTGGTGAGTAGTATGATTTCCTCCTGCATGGCTCGTACTTTGCTCATTAATAAGAACCTCACCCTGTCCATTTGAGCTGACGGTGCTAACGGTGGCAATCTCTGATTCTGTTTCTAAATCGACCCGCAAAAACTTATAGCCACCCTGCCAATTCCACCACATCGACGTTAGGTTCAGAGGAGAAGGCGCGATCGCCGCATCATTATGATTTAGTTTTTGTGGCACTCCCATCGTAAACTGAAGATTTTGATAGTTTCCTTCGGGTACTGTACCGAATACGACAGTATTTATTGCCGCCGTGCCGTTATCACAGGCACCTGTTCCGTCTTCAAAATCTAGTAAGACTGTGTTCTCATACTGCCACTTACCATCCTGTTCTAGTTCGATTGGCACCGCATTTCCCGCCTCGTCAACTAAAGCCAGATCGGATACATAAAAGCGAAAGTCTTTGGGAGTAATAGTGGACTGTTCTATACCAACTCCCTCATAGCTTTCACCGCAGACGAACTCATCCTCGCCAACATAGGCGGCAAAATTGATTGAAATTTCTTGAGCTTCTGACTGTGCTTGAGCTGTCACAGCAGTAGATAACACCAGCGATGAGGCTAATAGTAAGGCTGGAGACTTTATATTGAGTGCTGATAGCATTTTAAAAAGATAAATATTAAGTAATTTTTGAGAGCTATTTTTTCTAGATAATCTCATATAGTAAGATAAGCTTCAGCTTGCTGTCCAAAGACAACCTGTCGAACTAAGTTTTAGGGCGAGCAGACAAAAATAGAGATATATATAGTGATTAGCGATCGCCATAAATAATTGTTCTCTAATTACCAAGACGCTTGAAGCATGAGAAATGTTCTATTTTGTGCTGACTAATTAATTAGATAATTATTCGATATAGTAAGTATATTTACTTACTTATGCTGTGTTAATTACTGATTAGTAATATTCTTGAAGAGGTAAATCAATAATCTGACACTAGCGAAAATAGCTATGGCTCGACGACAATAAGTAAAAGAGAGGGGGTTGTCGAGCAAAAAGTTTTTGTTGCTTGATTGTTTTTATTTCTTGACTCTAACTAAGGATTAGATCTCGGCGATCTCTACGCCAATAAACTACTACCCGACACATTACAGAGAAGCTCAGTGAAATTAAAACTGAACTCCTCTGGCAGCTAGGACATGCAGTTCAGCTTTTAGGCTGCACTTTTAGATAGCAAAAGCTCTTTGAGAAGTTCTGCTTTATCGGTTTTTTCCCAAGGCAAATCTAAGTCTTGACGACCAAAGTGACCATAGGCAGCTACATCTTGATAAAAGCGTCCGCCTCTTTCTTGGGGTAAATTACGCAAATTTAGGGTTTGAATAATACCTGCGGGACGCAGCTCAAAATGCTGTTTGGCTAAATCTAACAACGCCTCTTCTGGCACCTTAGCCGTACCAAATGTCTCGATATAAATACTTACAGGACGAGCAACACCAATGGCATAGCTTACCTGAACTTCACATTTGTCTGCCAAACCTGCGGCGACTATATTATTTGCGACATAGCGACAGGCATAGGAAGCACTGCGATCAACTTTTGTGGGGTCTTTACCAGAGAAAGCACCGCCACCATGACGAGAATAGCCACCATAAGTATCTACAATAATTTTTCGTCCAGTTAGACCCGAATCTCCCTGGGGTCCGCCGACTACAAATTTGCCTGTGGGATTAACGAGGAAGCGAGTTTTGTCATTGGGTTTTAGATCTGCATCAGCAAACACAGACTCGACTACGCCAGACCAAAGATCTTCTTTGATCTTCTTTTGAACGGCAGTATTATCAGTTAGGTCGCCAATGGTTTCGGTATGTTGAGTCGAAACCAAGATGGTATCAATACCTACAGGCTTACCGTCTTCATACTGAACAGAAACCTGAGTTTTGCCGTCAGGACGTAAATAGGGAAAGTCTCCTTGCTTACGCACTTCTGCCAGGCGACGAGAGATACGATGAGCCAGGCTGATGGGTAAAGGCATTAGTTCGGGAGTTTCATTACAGGCATAGCCAAACATTAATCCTTGGTCGCCAGCGCCAATGCGATCTAGTTCGCTATCGCTAAGCTCTTCTCTTTGTTCTTGGGCTGAAGTTACACCCTGAGAAATATCTGGAGACTGCTCGTCAAGAGCAATTAGAACCGAGCAGCTATTGGCGGAAAAACCATTTTCGGCATGAGTATAGCCAATTTCGGCAATTTTGCTCCTTACTAAATCTACGTAGTTAACCTGAGCTTTGGTAGTTATTTCTCCTGTAACTAGTACCAAGCCAGTATTGACTACAACTTCAGCAGCTACGCGGCTAGCGGGGTCTTGAGCTAAGATAGCATCTAAAATAGTATCGGAAATTTGATCACAGATTTTATCTGGATGTCCTTCGGTGACTGATTCGGAAGTAAATAAATAATTATTAGACAATTTTTGCAATCCTCTAAGAAACTTTGTCAAATGAAGCGATAAATCGAACCAAGCATTTAACTATTAAGGAACATAATACAGGTTCGTTTAGGAATTACAAAGCTTGGATTTTTGATAAGGTATCAATCTGCACATCTGTCCCATCTAACGACTGGTTTGGCTGACGGCAGATCCCAATCTTGCCTGAGGCTCCCGCGTCTTGCGCCATAAGCATATCAATCGATGTATCTCCTACCATCAAACTTTGTTCGGGAGAGACTTTTAGATTTTGACAAGCCAGGAGAAAGAGGTCAGGATCTGGCTTGTTTTTGCCCTGATCCGCTCCAATACAGGTTTGAACATAGTTCTCTAGTTGATAGCGTGCCACAAATTCTTGAACCGCTATAGTCGTATCAGAAGATACAATCGCTATTTTTAATCCTCTATTGCTCAGAGACGCTAATGTTTCTCGCACATCGCCATACAATGAAGTAGATTTGGCTGTTTTAAGCAAATATTTTGATTCAAATACCTCGTTAAATGCTGAACGTGCTATTTCTCTGGATTCTTGCCAGTTTCTTCCAGTTTCAGCGATGTAGGCGGCGGCAGCAATTTCGTTTTCCTCCCGACTACCTGCCGCCATCAAACCTTGAGGATCTAGATGATTAGCTGTAACTCCAAAAGCCATAAGTAAAGGTTCTCCTACCCCTGGAATCTGAGCATCAATTAATCTTGCTCTTTCCGATGCTATGATCCGCCAGTATGCTCCAGAATCTTCTAGAGTGCCGTCTTTATCGAAGATGATTGCTGCTACATTATCAAATTGTAAGTCTTGGCAGGCGATCGCAATAGACAAATCTTTTTCTCCACTTTAATAACAACCAAAAAAAAAGAGGGAGTTTTCTCCCTCGCTAATAACTTATCAAAAGAACAGACTTTTAATCTTTCTCCCGACGATTTTATTCTTCGTTGGCTGCCCCCACCATTTCTTCAGAGCTGTCTTCCGACTCGGAATCTGAACTTCCTGTTACGGTTTCAACTACACCTTCGGCTAGTTCTGTAACTGCATCCACTGTACTCTCAACTGCATCGGTTGCGGCTTCGACTGCGCCTTCAGCTATGTCAGCAACCGTTTCCACGACCTCTTCTACAGCATCAGTTGCTTCCTCTACTGTGTCTTGGACTGCTTCAGCTGCTTCATCAACAGTTTCTACTACTGGTTCCACAACCTCTTCTACGGCAGGAGGCAAATCTTCTACGCTGATGCCTTCTGCTTCAGCCAATAGTTTCTGACGATATTTCTCTGCCATTTCCTCTGCTTTCTCGAAAACTATTTCTCTGTTTTTGAGCATATCACCAGGCTCTGGCTCTAATTGCTTGGTAGAGAGAGAAATACGACCTCTTTCGGCATCAAGATCGATGATCATTACTTTTAGCTCATCATTGACTCCAAACACACTATGGGGGGTGTCAATGTGATCATGAGAAATTTCTGAGATGTGAAGCAAACCACTTACACCACCGATATCAATAAAGGCTCCGTAAGGCTTGATGCCACGTACAGAACCCCTTACGACTTGACCTACCTCTAAACCATTCATCTTGCGCTCTACCAAAGCACGACGATGACTCAATACTAGCCGATTGCGTTCTTCATCTACCTCTAAGAACTTGAGCGGTAAATCTTCTCCCACTAAATCTTCTTTGGCTTCTCTGGCGCTGATGTGGGAACCAGGAATAAAGCCGCGCAGACCTTCGATTCGGACTAAGGCACCACCACGGTTAGTGGCAAAAACATTGGAACGTACAGTTGCATCTTCCTGCTGTAGCTGTCTAACCCGTTCCCAGGCACGCATATATTCGATGCGTCTAATTGAAAGAGTTAGCTGTCCGTCTTCATTTTCATCGGTGAGGATAAAAAATTCTCTCGTTTCATCCGCTTGGAGAACTTCAGTCGGATTATCAACCCGGTTAATGGACATTTCCTGGATCGGGATGTAGGCTGCTGTCTTTGCACCAATGTCAATCAAAGCTCCTCTTGGTTCCATGCTGAAAACCGTTCCTGCAACTATATCTCCAGGACTGAAGTGATAATCGTATTTGTCCAGAAGTGCAGCGAAATCTTCATGAGTAAAACCAATATCTTTAGTATTGCTTGCTTGCTGATTGACCATATGGGTTAGATGTCCTTGTATTATTTCCTTACTTTTTTGATGGGATGAGCCTCCTGCTTAATGTACACTCACCTACTTATCGTGCAGCCTACACTTACATTAGAAAGTACTTGAGCAACGTAAGAGCCTGTAGGAGGTTATGGGATACCTCAAACTGATCGCCCTGCTATTAAAAAGCTTCTCTGTTGTTGGCAAGATAGCATTATAGCATTGTAACTTTTTATTGGGCTTAGCGTAACTTTATTTTATTTTTTTTATCAAATTCTCATATTATGCAGTCAACCTTTGAACAAATTACTGCTTGGCAGTTAGAAAGCAAGATAGCCAAGTGATTATATTGTCACTGTTGACAGGCTGGATGGATTTGAATAGTGGTTGGATATTTATTTAGGAACGGGAAACGCAGTTAGCTGTTGCACCGGATGGATCAGCTGGCTCAGAATTATTCCAGGTTTGAGTGTCTGAGTCGCGAGCATTCTCATTTTGCAGATGGTTTAAGGTCTCGACGAAATCTCTAATGCCCTGGAACTGGCGATAGACAGAGGCAAAACGAATATAGGCTACTTCATTTTCGTAGCGCAAATAATGTAGGACTAATTCTCCAATTTCGTTACTACTGAATTCTTTTCCCGAATTCTGCTGAAGTTTAGCTTCAATCTGATCAATAATTAGTTCTGCTTTTTGATATGAGACCTGAGTTTTTTCGCAGGCTCGCAAAATTCCTCTCAGCAGTTTAGCTCGATCAAAAGACTCACGACTACCATCTCTTTTGATCACTGTAATTGGAACTAGCTCTATGCGTTCGTAAGTAGTAAAACGCTGCTTACAATTGAGGCATTCTCGGCGGCGACGAATACTTTGCCCACTTCCTGTAGAACGAGATTCGAGTACTCTACTTTCTGTATGTTGGCAATTGGGACAGTGCATTAATTTATCTAAAATACGCTAGGCGCTTATCTGCTGGCATTAGATTGTTGATCAACAATATTGGAGAACAATCAATGAAAAAAACAAATCTGGGTCACTGCTACTATCATAGTTTGTCTAGCGACATAAAATTATGATAGTGGACCCAGAAATGAAGAGTTCTTAATAATATTTAACTCTTGTCGTATCTTTTATTTCTCGATGCGGGGTGGCTCGCGGAAGGCGATCGCAAAGAAAAGAACTGAAATTGCCATGGCTAAGACCAAGATGTATGCAACAGCTTCCATAATTTAGATATATTCCTAACTTATCTTTTGTTAACTTTATTTTACCAATAAAACAACTGAAGTTGCTTTTCTCAATAAAAATACAGGAAGGCAAACATTTAATACTTGCCTTCCGTAAAAATCACATAGCTATAAAACTGCCCTAGCAGCTAGCTCAGATGATTTATGCTTCTTTCGTAGCACGAGTAGATTTGTCACCCACTTTCTGATAGAAGCCCCACTCGACCTGTTCTTCTTCCAAATCGGGGTCAACACCAGCAAATACATCTCGGTAAAGTGTACGAGAACCATGCCAAATATGACCAAAGAAGAAGAAGAGCGCAAATACTGCGTGACCAAAGGTAAACCAGCCACGAGGACTAGTACGGAATACACCGTCAGACTCTAAAGTTTCCGTATCAAAATCGAATGCTTCGCCCAATTGAGCCTTACGAGCATACTTTTTGACCGTAGAAGGATTGTCGAAAGTCTGACCATCTAGGGCGCCACCGAAGAAGGAAACGGTAACTCCACCTTGCTCGACACTCAGCTTGGATTCTGCACGTCGGAAAGGAATATCAGCACGAACTACTCCGTCAGCATCAGTCAAGATAACGGGGAAAGTTTCAAAGAAGTTAGGCATCCGACGGACACTCAGCTCACGACCTTGTGCGTCTGTAAACACAGGATGTCCGAGCCACTCTTGAGCAATACCGTCTCCACTGTTCATTGAACCAGTACGGAACAAACCACCTTTGGCAGGACTATTACCTACGTAGTCGTAAAATGCTAGTTTTTCAGGAATGGTAGCCCAGGCTTCAGAACGAGTCAAACCATCGTCCATCGCTGTTTCAACTCGGCGTTGAATCTCTTGATTAAAATAAGCTTGATCCCACTGATAACGAGTAGGTCCAAACAGCTCAACTGGAGTGGTGGCGTTTCCGTACCACATAGTTCCTGTAACTACGAAAGCGGCAAAGAACACTGCGGCGATACTGCTAGAAAGCACAGTCTCAATATTCCCCATTCTCAAAGCTTTATAAAGCCTTTCAGGAGGACGAACGCTGAGATGGAATAAACCAGCAATAATACCAACTACACCCGCTGCAATGTGGTGAGCGACAACACCACCAGGATTAAAGGGATTGAATCCAGCAGGACCCCATTCGGGTGCCACTCCTTGGACATGACCTGTCACCCCAAAGGCATCAGATACCCACATTCCTGGTCCCCATAGACCAGTAAGGTGAAATGCGCCAAAACCAAAGCACAATAGACCAGATAAAAATAAGTGAATCCCAAACATTTTGGGTAAATCCAAGGCTGGCTGACCAGTCCGAGGATCGACAAATAGCTCTAGATCCCAATATACCCAGTGCCATACTGCTGCTAAGAACAGTAGACCTGAAAGCACGATGTGAGCGATCGCCACACCTTCAAAAGACCAGAAACCAGCACTTGCGCCAGTTTCTCCTGTTACACTCCAGCCACCCCATGAGGTGTCAACACCCAAACGTGCCATAAAAGGTAGTACGAACATGCCTTGTCGCCACATGGGGTTCAAGACAGCATCGCTAGGGTCAAAAGTTGCTAGCTCAAATAAAGCCATCGAACCCGCCCAGCCTGCTACGAGAGCAGTATGCATTAGGTGAACTGAGATCAGTCTGCCTGGATCGTTCAGGACGACTGTATGAACTCGATACCACGGTAGTCCCATAGACTACGCTCCTCCTATTGATTAAATAATTTGTTTAGTAAGACCAAATACGATGTTGGTCAATACTGAGACCTGCCTTATCACCCGACGCCAAACGGCATTTGCGACTCTGGGGCTTGCTCAGTAAACATCACTATTAAAATAGTAATGCTAAAGCTGACTGTTATTTTGTAATTTGTATTAATGCTGCAAGCCTTGCCATCGCTCAGAATAGTCTGATTGTATTTGGCAAAAAACTGGCTTGATTAAGAGCTTACTAAAATTACCATTGTTTAAAGAAGTGTAACTATTGTTAGAACCTATTGCAAGATTTATCTATTGTTAATGACAAAAGTTAAGTTTTGTAAATAGAATGGTTGCTATTGGTTTGAGGTAGGTAATTAAATTTCGCCCTGAATCTGAGTAGAAGAGTTGAAAACTGATTCTGCCTGGTTCAGAACTTGAATTGCTTGTTCGGCAGCAATCAGTCTTTTTAAGACTACCTGCCCAATGTTGGATGTACCCTTTAATTCTTTTCCTGGTTGGACTTCGACCATTAGTACCGCATCTTCCACCGCATAAAGCCAGAGAATTTCTTGATGCTGCAAAATGCCACAGTTGAGACGCTTAATTTCTGGTTTGCGCCCCCAGCTAACTTGATCCCATAGTCCCCCGAATTCCCAAACCCTGTCATAAGTCCAGCCGTCACTCAGAAAAAAGTATTTCACTGTGCCAATAGTTAGTTATTTCTAAGTCTGAAGTTAGCAAAAATTGGGACGAGATCGACCACTACTTTCGATTTTCATTGCTTTTCGCCAATTTAGAGATGTAACCCAATATAGGTTCAGGTCTAGTTATTTATCTTTAGTATATAGTGATGAAATTCATTAAAGACCCGATATCCCATTGATTCGTAAAGTTTCTGTCCGATCTCATTGGTAACTTCAGTAGCTAAGATTATCCGTGCAGCATTAGTGGCGATCGCATGTTCATGGGCTCGGTTCATCAATGCTTTGGCCATGCCTTGATTCCTGTGCGGTGGTTCAACATACAGATCGTTGAGAATCCAAACCCGCTGCATGGCAACAGAAGATCAAGAAGGAAATAGCTGAGTATAGCCTACAAGCTCATCTTTGAACGCTGCCAGAAAGATAATCGTATCCTGCTGCTGCAAACGCTTGCAAATAAAATTTTTAGCGTTCTCAAGAGCCGATGGCTGACGATAAAATACCCGATAGCGATCAAACATCACAGCTAGATTTTTCAGATCGTTTGTGGTTGCTTGACGAACATTTATTTTTTTCATTCAAGCTACATTGAGCTAATTTACTGCCGATTTGCTTGTGCCTAATTATGAAATCAGCATGTAAATAGAGGAGAATACGCCTCAAGCTCAGAATGTAGAGAAGTTCGTCTAATTGGCTAACGGGTGCGTTCTCACCTAAGACCTAAGTATCTAAACTAGAGAACAAATGAGATAAGGTAAAAAGTCTAGACGACTTTTTCTTCGGGAAAAGTTTCGTTAAACTCTTCGATCAATTCATCTAGTTCTTCCAAAGCTTGATCCACGTCAATTCTCAATGTTCCTAGATTGGGTCTTTCTAAAAGTTCCACCAGGGAATCTCGCTTTGAATTCATTTGTACGATTGTTGCCTTGATTTCTGCTTTATCCATAATTTTATTTCTACCGAGTATCCATTAGCTCTAGAATAGACAATATCAATAAATATAAACAAGTTTTTAAATATGTTGCGCAAAATACCATTAGCTGCTGTTGGTCTAACAGTGGGAGGAATTTTAACGGTCGTCGGCTTTTATGCTTATGCAGTGGGCATGAATACTCTTAATTTGGCAGGATTTTTTTATGGGATTCCTCTGCTGTTGGGAGGATTAGCCCTCAAAGCATCGGAACTAAAACCAGTTCCCTACACTATTGAAACCAGCTCCGAGGTTAAACAGCTACGGGAACAAGCAACCGAAACTCAAGATCAGTTGCGTAAGGACGTGACTCGCTTTCGTTATGGGCAAGAAGCTCATCTAGATGACTGCTTAGAAAAGTTTGGTCTGAGTCCCACCGACGAGGAAAGACCGATACTGTCGGGGATTCAGGAGCAGTCAAGAGAGGGTGCATATACTTTATTGATGGAATATTATTCACCTTTTTTCTCTTTGGAAGACTGGCAAGAGCGACATGCTCAGATTGAGAAGTTTTTTGGTCCTAATATTAAAGCCGAAATTACTCAACCAGAGAAATCTCGTATTGATGTGGCTTTGATTAAGGCTTAGGAATAATAGCTAGATTTAAACTGGCTCTAAAAAAACAAAATTTAGCAACTTTTAGGTTCAAAGCCGTCGTAGTTGTTCGAGCATATTTTTAGTTCGATTCGTGATTGACAACCATTGTTGATTAGCGATCGCCCTAGGTGGAAATAAGTTACTAGAAATTCCCACAGCGATCGCTCCTGCATCAATCATCTGCGGCGCATTTTTTATGGTCACGCCACCCGTAGGAATTAGGGGAATCTGACTAAGGGGTCCTTGTAAACATTTGACATATTCTGCACCCCCCAGAGACTTAATTGGGAACACCTTGACTGCTTTTGCTCCATGCTGCCAAGCGGTCACGGCTTCGGTAGGAGTAAATATTCCTGGGATAAAGGGAAGATCGTAGCGAGAACGAGCAATCTCTAACAGTTGACGGTCAAAACAGGGCGAGAAAGCAAACTGCGCTCCTGCTCTAGCAGCAGAATCTAGCTGCTCTACACTCAGAATAGTGCCTGTGCCAATCGTGCAGTCAGGTAATTCTGCCCGCAATCGACTGATTAGTTGTTCTGGGCGATCGCAATTCCAGGTAATTTCAATCAGGTTCATACCTCCCTGGGCTACTGCCAGAGCCATTTTATAGGCTAAATCAAAATTATTACAGCGAATTACGGCGATCGCTTTATGGGACTGTAAAAGCTTCAGCCACGGATCGATCACGGTTGTTTCAGTAGTTTCTTGGCTAACGACCATGCAGCTTGTATATCTTTAAGATGGCGATGGAGACTAAACCTTTATGATAAATCGATCTTCAACTTCAATCATCAAGGCTTTAAATTATCTCTAACTTTTACCAACTCTAAGCTTGATTCTGCTGCTGTTTACCTTCTGACTTCTCCCTACAAAGAACTAATACGGCGGCGATAAGCGCGGCTATCCAGACCGTCTCCTCGATTTGCGTTCACAGGATCTATCTGCTGTTTAAGGTTAGTAATTCGCTCTGAAGTGGCAGGATGAGTACTCAAAAAGCTGGGAGTTGAGCCGCCTCGCTGCAATAATTTTTGCATAAATCCGAGAATGCCTGCGGGGGCATAGTTAGCTCTCGTCATATTGACTAAACCAAAGCGATCCGCCTCTAGTTCATCGGCACGACCATTGGGACGACTGACTGCTAACTCCACGCCGATTTGTACAGCACTGCTGCGATCTAAACCAGCGGCGGAAAGTAATCCTTGAGCCAAAGCGCGATCGCGCATTTGTTCGATGCCGTGACGACCAGCAATATGCCCGATCTCATGTCCAATGACGCTAGCTAATTCCGCTTCATTATCTGCCGCGGCAATAAGACCTTTGTTGATATAGACGTAGCCACCCATCGTCGCGAAAGCATTAATACTGTTATCATTCACTACCTGAAAAGTGTAGGGAATATTGGGACGTTGGCTAGTTTTAGCCAGGCGCTGACCAATCTGATTGATATAGCTGTTGATCGATTGATTGCGATAAATTTTCGCTTGACCAGACTTGATTAACTCCTGGTTAATTGACTGACCTAACTGGACTTCCTGGGCGCTAGAAATATTGGAGATTTGAACGATCTGAATCCCTCGCAGCATTAGCTCAATCCAGGATAAAGCATAGCTAGGCTGTAGGTTGATCAGGTTGATACTAACAATCATCACCAGGGCCGCAAAGCCATAGCAAAAGTGACGATACTGACGACGGCAGAAGTTAGATAATCGCTGAAACATAGTGTTGAGGTAAAAATCTGTTGGCTCAAACTGAGCTGTAATGTTTACTATGACGGCAAAGGCTCGCTTTTAGTTGCCTCTTTCTCTTAAATTGTCCCAAGAAAGCTTACAAATATATAGATTTCTTTCAATTGATTTAATCTACTGTTTCTCGCCTACCATCTACCGTTATTTAGTTCCGATCCAGACTAAAGTTGCTGGCTGGTTTATTGCACCATAGACAATCGCATTCTGCGCAAATTTTTGTCCCACGGCGATCGCATTTTGACGGTCGATGCCGAGGATCAAGAAACTTGGTTCGGGAGTCCAGTCCCCACGACAATCTTTTCCTACCGCGGGGAGTGTAGATAGATTTAGTCTCTGTAAATATGTTTGTAGCTGTTGATTACGCTGTCGGTTTTCTAGTTCGGGGAGAGGCTGGGAATAGGGGTTGACCGCAGTTACTATTGCCCACGAAGCCACCTGGTATTGCTGCATCAACTTATTCAGTTGAGGATGTTCTTGATCAATCGATAATGTGATAGTTTGTCCAGAATTATAAACCTCATAAATTGCCTGCTTGTAAGCCGTCTGCAAAGCTGCTATTTGCTCTGGGGTGAATTTGGGTCGGGAATTCATTTCGAGTTAAAAATGCTAAGAATTGAGCCGCCAGTTTTTAGTTTTGACCAACGGTCACAGCAGGCTCCGTCGTTTTATATGCGGAGCGGTATCCTTTAGGACGGCGGAGTAATCTGTGACTCGCCAATACAAGGTAGATCAATAAAATAGGAATCTACCAGCTAGAGCTAGATTTAGCTCAATTTTTTTTGCCAGCTACATCAAGTTACTGTACTTTACCTGTAATTTTTATCTTTACTAGATTCCTGAATTGATTCATACTTTTAATAGAGATATTTGGCGCAAAGATATTTTTCAACTGACTATTTTTTGTTGATCGCGCCCAAAATTATAACTAAGAGAATTTAGCCAAAGCAATTGGTAGCAATCTTTACAGTTATTTGGCAGCGCTGGTCATCAAGAATTATCCATATTTAATAATTAGCGGTAGAGAAGCTAACTATATCTTTAATACTTGTTTGGGGAACAATAGATATAGGTTTTTAGAGGGGAATATTTATCATGAAACAGAAGAAGGTAAATAAGCCACGGCGCAATATTACTTGCCCTAAGTGTAATTTACAGGCAAGACCAGTACACTACGACTTTTCTTATAAAAAGCCTTTTCCTTCTTCTAAAACCATTGATGAATTGCTTGATGAGGGCTATATCGGTATAGATCATAAATTAGTTTATGACAATGCTTTTGCTGCGGTAGCCTATAAGTTTAAGAGTCAAATTAACTGGACTATTAGCAATCGCCAGCAGTCTGATATCTGGTTGATGACTAAGAACAAGCAGGCACTACATCAGCTATCTAAGTTTATGCTGACAAAGTTTAGCTGGTCGCCCATGATTTATACTGAAAAACCAAAACAAGCGTTTATTTTTACTCCCCAAAACAATACAGAAAGAGCTGCGATCGAGGCAACTATTTCAGGAGAATATGGTTGGCAAGGTTCTTTATATGCTCTAGAACTTTACGAATATCAAGATAATGAAGCAGGGTTTATTTTTGCGACTAAACCGTTAGATTCCATAACTCAAGAATGGCTTTTAGTAAGGCTTAATTTTATCGACTATACAGGGTCTTGGAGTCATCATGAAGGCACGATCGAGCAAGTTTATTATATTTGGAAAGAGAATATCGAACTAGCCGAGCCAAACTACAAGCCGACTACTGACGAAATACTTGATGCGATCAGAGATTGAACCTAGCGGTTGACTATAGTTATTGACGATGTGAATGACCAGATTTTACTTGGTAAGCTAGATAGGGTAAATATTTCTAAGATGGCGATCGCCTTGACAACGATGATGATTTTACCTGGCGCAACGGTTAAAGTAACTAACTCTGATGATATCTACTTCAACTATCAAGGATTGGTGCAGCGTATCGATGATGGCAGAGTAGCAGTACTGTTTGAGGGGGGGAATTGGGACAAGCTAGTTACTTTCAATTTGAGCGAACTAGAGGCAGTAGACCTAACTAAAAAGAAAAAATAACGTTACCATACGCAAAATAAGGATATAGAGATTAAAAACACTATATCCTGCTCTGCTCTTATTTTTCACCCTGCAACAATGCGTCTTCCCCTGCCTCAATACACAGTCGATGGTCGCAACCCCAAGCATATTGGCGAGGTAATCGAAACTTCGACAACTCAATATTTGGCTCAGTGCCTTGAACCTGAAGACTTAAAGTTTCCTGTGATGCCTCCTTTCGGCAGTTGGCTCAAGTCTTTTGATGAAGAGTCGGGCAACAAAATTTATGCAGTAGTTACCTACGTCACTACGAGTCCGATTGATTCAGTCCATCGTGCGCGAGCTTTAGGCTTGTCTTTAGCAGAATTACGGGAACAGCAGCCACAGATCTTTGCCATGCTCAAAACTGAATTTAAAGCAGCGATCGTGGGCTTTGAAACCCCCAATAATTTAAACGGCAATAACTTTGGTCAAGTGTATCAGTATTTGCCTCCCCGTCCGCCTCAGATCCACCAGTCCGTATATCATTGCGAACCAGAAGAAGTAGTTCACTTTACCGAGAAGCTGGATTTTCTCAGAACTTTGCTATCTGCCAAGGATATTCCTGTCGAATCTTTGGTTGCGGCCTCTGTCAGGGATGTCTATCATCAGCGGCAGGCAAATCGCGAATGGCTGGTTAATGTAGGTCGAACGCTAAGTACTTTACTCAAAGACGACTACGATCGCCTGCGGTATATTTTGAGTCAGATTCACTGGTAAGAGAACGGGAAACATAGTTGCTAGGTGCAGACTCTAACAATAGTTTAGTTCGCTAATAATTTCGTATTTTGGCTCAGGTGGACAAACTAACAACTTGTCCACCCAGTAGTAATTAAGCTGGGGCTAATTAAGCTTTGTCGCGATAGAGAATTTTGACAATAAATTTAGCAACTACCTGAAAGAAACTCGGTTTTTCTTCCAGATCCCCAGAGCTAGAAGTTGGTGCCTTAGCAGGAGACTGTGGGGACGGTGTTGCTGCTGGCGTCGCCGATTTTACTGGGGAACTGACCTTTTCTGCTGCCGCCTCAGTCGCTGCTGGTGGTTCTGGTTTAGTAGTCTCAGGCTCAATCTTTACTCCCTGGAGGGGAGTTTCTGTCACAATTGCTTGAGCAGTTTCTGTTAGCGGTTCAGTAGATTCTGAAGGAGTGAGATTATCTTTGATCTCGGTTGGAGTTACAGCTTCAGGAATTGGCTTTGAAGCGGTTAGAGAGTGACACTTATTGAGGAATTCTGCTAGTTTTTGGCGATCGCTCATCTCTACTTGGCGAGCATTAGCGGCACATTCAGCAGCATCATAACTACCTATATATGCCAGCCACTTTTCCAGGTCCTGTCTGATTAGAAAGCCTGTTGCATCATCAGGATATTGCTCGCATAGCTCTAATAAGTCTTTCGCATCGTTGGCTACTCGTCCATCGGGAAAATGAAAGGGCTGAGTCATAATCTGTATGGTTGAATCAAAAAAGTTCAATTTTATCTTGCCACAGGTAAATCGATCTAGACAGTTACAAATTTGCTGAAAATCAAGCTCGATAGCGGCAAAAGCTAGGAGGGATTATGTGAATCTGACCAAATTATAGTCAATTAGCTATTTTTAGACCTCTATCGTCAGGGCGAATTCGTGGTCTATACTCTAAGCTGAGGCGATCGCCGTTCTATTTAGATCAGCATCTAAGGGATTATCTAAATGCTCTTTGGGAGTTGACAATCTCTTGATTATTCCCCGTGAAGTCTTAAGGTTTTTTACCGATCCTCTGGAGAGTGCTAGGAACTGTTCACCCATCTCGCTAAACTAATAGCTAAGTATAATTAGGCGATTGCAAAAGTTGAACAGGGATATGAGTAATACAGTTTGGGAATTAGATTTTTATTCACGTCCAGTTTTAGACGAGAACGGCAAAAAGCTCTGGGAAGTTTTGATCTGTGAAAGCCCCGACAGTATAGACCGCGACCTCGATACTTTGTTTAAATATACTCAATATTGCCCTAGTACTTCGGTAAATTCTCTGTGGTTGCGAGAAGCAATTGAAAAAGCGATCGCCGAATCCGCTACCACACCTAAGAAAATTCGTTTTTTTCGTCGTCAGATGAACAACATGATTGTCAAAGCCTGCGAAGATGTGGGTGTCAGTCCTGTACCTAGTCGGCGTACCTACGCCCTGAAACAGTGGTTGTCTCAGAGAATGAGTGATTTTTATCCCCAAGAGCCAGGATTCGACCTCAAAATAGCAAATACAGCTTCGGTTCAATACCCGCCCCTCAACGCGATTTCTCTCCCTGATGCCGTTAAAGGCGATCGAGGTGATAAATGGATCTTTGTTAGTTTGGCTGCGGCAGATTTTGCTGAGATGCAGGATTGGGAAATTGCCTTTCAAGAATCTTTTGCTCTTTCCTTACTCGATATCAAGCCCCAGACGATTATTCCTGGGTTGATTATTTACTCTCCCCGCGCTACTCCACTAGCAGCCTGGATGTCGGGGCTAGAAATGGGCTATCTACAGCTAGAAAAAACAGTCCGCCCCCAGCTAAGATTGGAAACTGGCTTGAGCGATAGCTGGACGCTGATCGACTTGACCAGCGAAGAAACCGCTAAACAAGCAGCAGAATTTGAAACCGCCAAGCAAAAAGCAAACGGAGTTCATTTTTTAGCGGTGCAGTCTGATCCTAACTCTGAAGCTTTTGCGGGATTTTGGTTGTTGAAGGAATAGTTTGATTTTTGGGGTTAGCTGAGGTGAGAGATACTGCTGTTGGTCTCAGTTTTTTATCTATCTTTTATCTATTTTTTATTTGTGTTCTTTTAAAATCTGCATCGCTACTCCTGCTAGGCAGGTGAATCACAACAGCTTGCTTGACATGGCTTCCGCAAATTAAGATAATTAGAGATTGGGCATTACATAACTAGCTCGGAGTGGGTTAAGTAGCAAATGTCAGAGCAAAATTAGGAGTTCGAGGCTGTAATTAGGTCTGGTAAATCTTGGTTGATGCTCGGCTACCCTTACGGCAATTTTAGAACAGAAAAATTTATGACTTACGCAATTGTAGAAATCGGTGGAACGCAAATTAGAGTTGAACCAGGTCGTTTTTATGACATCAACTTACTGGCTGCCGAACCTGAATCTGGCTACACCATAGACAAGGTTTTATTGGTTAACCATGATAATGAAGTTAACGTGGGTCGTCCCTATGTTGCAGGTGCTACCGTAGAAGGTACAGTAATGCGTCATAGACGAGGCAAAAAAGTAATCGTCTATAAAATGCAGCCCAAGAAGAAAACTCGTAAGAAGCGTGGTCATCGTCAAGAATTAACTCGCTTGATGATTGATTCGATCAGTATGAATGGTTCAGTAATCGCTCAGGCAGAAGCAGCAACCGCTACGGCAGAAGTTGCGACAGCAGAATAGTAAAGCCTTATTTATAATTTAGATACAACAGAGGAGAACAACATGGCTCATAAGAAAGGAACGGGTAGTACTCGCAACGGTCGCGACTCTAACTCCAAACGTTTGGGAGTAAAGCGTTATGGTGGTCAAGAAGTTACTGCGGGCAGCATTTTAGTTCGCCAGAGAGGCACTAGCGTCTATCCTGGTAACAACGTTGGTCGTGGCAAAGATGACACTTTGTATTCTTTAATTGACGGAGAAGTTAAGTTCGAGTATCGAACCAGAAGTCAAAGAAAAGTAAGCGTTTATCCCATCGCTAGTTAATCGTGCTGGTCAAACCAAATTCAATTTCTAGCGAAATTACTCAAACACTCACCTTGGTGGGTGTTTTTTTATGGTTTCTTTAGCCGAGCAAGACAAACACTGGTTAAATAGCTACTTTATCGGTAGCGCTCATTTCGTTTCGCTAGTATTCAAATTTGCCATCTTGCCTGCGCTAACCAAGAACTAATCACTTATCACCGAATTTTATATTTATGTTCCAGCCCGACAAAAACAATTTGAACCAAGACAACTTAAACCAGGATCTCGATAGTATTGACGCTAATATTTCAGCCGAAAGCGTATCTGTACGTAAAAAGCAGCTAGAAAGCATTTTTACCAAACTAATTATTTTTGGCTTAACTCTAGGCACCGTTTTGGGTCTTGGTGCATATTACCTGCTCCATCGATTTGGGCTGACCAAAAAACCTTATCAGCTAGAGCAAGAAAGAATAGAGCGTGAAAAACAACCTTCTACTCCTGTCGAAAAAATCAATCATATTCAAATTCTGGGGGGTCAGAGCGATCGCTTTGAGCTATAAAGTCAAAGAATCATGACTTTGTAATTAATTCGGGATCACAAAAAGTGCAAAATGTTATGAATCAATGACAAAACTAAAGGCTGTAACCTAATAAACTCGTGACTAGATAGATTTTCCTCCTTTTTGAGCGATCCCCGTAGCTATTTTGTTGCTATAACTTAGTCAAGTGGTTAAAACCTTTTCCACACACGTACAAATTTAAAAAAATGATTAAGTAGACGCGGAGTAATTAAGGTTAAAAGACGAACAAAAGATGTAAGAAGCATCTTCCAGAGTCTTAAATGGCTGCCAGCAGCTAAACAACGTCTAATTAATGAGGGGCTGTAAGTTAATGGCAAAAGAACGTCCACCACTAGAAGAAATGACCTTGCGGCAACTGCGTAAGGTTGCTAGCGAATATAAGATTTCCCGATATAGTCGAATGCGGAAAGCGCAACTGCTTACCTCAATCAGAGAAGCAATAAAAAATTCAGAACAATCAAGATTTTCTCAAAACTCATCAGATATGCAGGAGGAACAACAGGTGAAAAGTACAAAATTTGAAGTTGGTCAAGAGGAGAATCTTATGGAAACTCTGGCTTCGGTAGACCAAGACTTGGGAGAGCTTCCTGATGGCTATGGTGAAAGTCGGATTATGCTGATGCCTCGCGACCCTCAATGGGCTTATGCTTACTGGGATGTTCCTAATGCTCACAAAGAAGAGCTTCGTCGTCAGGGTGGACAGCAGCTGGCCATTCGGATTTACGATGTTACTGATGTTGATTTAAATAGCCAAGCGGCTCACAGCGTTCAAGAATATCTCTGTGACGAGATGGCGAGAGAATGGTATCTGCCTATCCCCGTTAGCGATCGCGATTATGTAGCCGATATTGGTTATCGTTGTGCTGATGGACGCTGGTTGGTCTTGGCTCGTTCGGCTACGGTTAGTATTCCTCCTGTCTATCCTTCTGACTGGATCGAAGATGCATTTATTACCGTTAACTGGGAAGAAGATCTCAAAGGTAAAACACTTTACAACCTAGTTCCCCCTGCTAAGAAGCAGGCGATGAATGGTGAAGGCGCGCCTGAGAATAGACTTTATGACGCTGTCTTTGGCATGACTCAGGATACTGAATCCATGCGCATGGCAGGTTCTCTGTTTGGTTCGATGCAGCAAACCCCAGAAGCGGCAGTAAGTTCTTACGTTTTCCCTTCTGGCGCAGGAATGTGGGCAGTGCCTACGGCTTCTGGACAAAACATGTCTGGGGCTGGTTTCTCTGGCGATTTGGGAGGCGCTCGTCCACGCAAATTCTGGCTGGTTGCTGATGCCGAGCTAATTGTCTATGGTGCAACTGAACCTGATGCTACGGTAACAATTGGCGATCGCCAAATCAAGCTCAATTCTGACGGAACATTCCGTTTTCAAATGTCTTTCCAAGACGGAGTAATTGATTATCCCATCAAGGCTGTGGCGGTTGATGGTGAGCAGACTCGTTCTATTCACATGAACTTTGAGCGTGAAACACCTTCGCGCAATACTAATACTAAGGCAGAAGCCGTTGAAGAATGGTTTGCTTAAATCACTAATGTTTGCCGATTTT
>JBCBWB010000130.1:0-9656 GCA_039817275.1 Cyanobacteria bacterium J06648_1
CCCCAACGGCGGGGATTAAGGCGGCGGGATTACCGTCGAAGGCAAATTCTAGCTTGCCGAGAAAATCGGTATAGGAAGCCAGAAACTCTTGCGCCGCAGTATTTAGCTCCGAACCTTCGGGATAATCACTCAATTTGGGATTCTCGATGATGGGATAAACGGCATCCCAATCGACCGCAAACTTCTCTCCCGTAGGATGTCCAGGTAGATCTGACTGTTCGGGATCTTCGCGATCAATGACATAGTATTGACCGCAGTTAGCGCCTTCATCTTCACCAGCAATCAACTGATGAAAACGGTAATAGTGAGATAATTCGCGATCGCCATCATAGATCCGTTCTTTACCCGAACCTTCTCCCTGTTCCTGAATTTCTCTTAGAGCCATGATTGCCGATTTTAGGTCGGTTACGGGAATAATTTCGCCGCCGCCATCATAGTAGTATTCTTTGGTGATTTGCTTAGAGCGATCGCCACAGAATAGGTCATCTCCCATTTCTTTATGGAGAGCATGAAGTCCGCGAATGATTTCGCCATAGAATTGTCCAATACTATAGAAGCTATAGTGTGGCTCGCGGTGACGTACCTGCAAGATGTAGTTTTTGTGTTCTCTCGGCACAACTACAGGCTGACCAGGTTCGGCTTCTTTGGAACGCTCGATGTTCAGGAAAGTTCGTACTGTCTCGCGAGAGAATTTACTTAGCCCGACTTCAAAATCAGTTTCTCCCGTAGGCAGTACGGTAGGGTAAGTCGGCATAAAATCTGGATCGGTTAAGACAGATTTGATATCGCCCCCCACTGCGTTAAACACGTTGGCTGCTAAGGTTAGATGCAGCATTTCTTCCACCGCCACAGTCCGCAAAATCTGAAATGCCTCAATGTTGGTTCCAGGCTTCATGGAATAAAGAGCCGTGATGTATGGTGGAATTGTCGCGTGTTCGATCTTTAATGCCTGAGTCAAATAATAATGCAGGTCTTCAACTGTTTGAATCAGATCGTTGTGCAACGCTACAGTCATAGTAATACTCCTGATAATTGTGAATAATATTGGCAAGAAAAATCTATTTAATAGCCAATAGCTAAAAACTAAGAACTAAGAACTAAGAACTAAAAACTAAAAACTTCTAAATCACGGCATGTCTTAGTTCTTGAGACTGGAGATCTTGCATCATCTGCTGGGTACTCATGAAAGCTAAAGCAGCCAAGGTTAAGCTGGTATTGGAAGTCCCAATAGTGGGCATACTGCCCGCACCGACTAAATAAAGATTGCGGTGATCCCATGTCTTTTGGTATTGATCGACTACAGAATTCTGTTTATTCGTTCCCATCACGTGGGTTCCTGCATAGTGATTGCCACCACGGAAGGTATAGCCCTCGCCCTTGTAGGTAAAGTAGCCATAGTCGCTAGGATCGTAATGAGTGCAGTCTTCGACTCCCGCTCGCTGGAAAATCAGACGAGAGAAATGTCTGCCGTAAGCAAAGGCTTGGCGACAGTAATCGGGAACATTAAAAGAAACTACAGGACGATAATTACCCAGGCGATCGGTATACTTAGGATCGATGGAGATCTGGTTACTTTGCTCGGCAGGACATTCAATCATGTATGCCAGCAATAGCTGGCGGGAGATACGGCTAACTAGCTCTTGACGTAGTTCGGCACCGTACTTGTTTTTATTGTTCACAATATCCAGCACTTCGCTGTAGGGAGAGCCTGTCGCCCAACCCCAGCCATCGTTATGAATATCGATCGCAAATGCCGCCTGCTGATTCCGAAAAGAACCCCGACGAAACGTGCTGATACCCGAAGTACAGATGGGACCGCGCATTGTCCCCGTTACCTCTGGCATTAAACCCCAAGCCAGCATATAGGGGTGATCCATCAAGTTTTTACCAACTAAGCCACTGGTGCTATGCAGCCCTGAAGCTAGGAGCAGTCTGGCATTCTCCACCGCATTAGCCGCCATTACATAGAGACGACCTTTGGCTACGTGAGTTGTGTGTTGGGGAGAGTCTTTGTCTTGATAGTGTTTAAAGTGAACTGCGGTCACGTGACCGTTTTCGGGGTGGACTTCAACCTTAGAGGCTACTGCCTGTGAAAGTAGATGAACCCGATTGGTTTTAAAAGCCTTGCTCAAAGTTCGACGAGCATCATACTTTGCCTGCACGGGACAGATAGGAGTACAGTTAGCATTTCCTTGACACCGTTCCCCATATTCTACGGGATGAACACTGGTCAACTTATCGGGAATAAAACCCTTACCCTGGTTGTAGTCGGGATTGGGAACGCCATTGCGTGCTTGGGGGAAAGTATTAACCTCAACTTTGTAGGTTTCACCCTGAAGCTCCACTTCTGTATCATCTAATTTCTCTGCTACTTTTTGATCTAGATAGGAAGCAGGCATATTGTGCATCGGATAGACGTAACCCTCTTTGAAGGGTGTACCAACCGCTTTTTGATCCTCTACACTACCCGATACCCCTAGCTCATGTTCGGCGATGCGATAGAAAGGCATGATCTCTTCGTACTCTATGGGCCAATCTAGCCCCTGACCATGGAGACTACGGAGTTTAAAATCATCTGGCAGCATACGGGGAGTCTTTCCTTCCCAGTGCATCGTCGTTCCGCCAGTAACTTTGGTGTAGGAACTATCTAGAGCCAGTGGTCCTTGCTGCACTAAGTAGCCGTGTGCGGCATCTGTCTGACCAGGAATTAGCTTACGGATATCGGGACTTCTAGGACTAGGAGCATTAGGATTGCGCGGGAAAGGCGAATTATTATCTTTTTCCACCGCCGTATAAAAAGTATTTACATATTCTTGGAAACCAGCAAGAGTTAAATCTTGATAAGATCCTGCTTCTAAAATCAGAACTTGCTGTCCCTGTTCGCTCAATTCTTTGGCAACTATCGACCCGCTTATTCCAGCTCCGACGATCACGACATCGTAGACTGTATTAGCAACAGTTTGGCAATCAACTAGCTGTACTTGGGTTTTATTTTGGCTCATATTTCACTCTTTGAGAGGCAATAGATAGATACTTTAAAATAAATTGTGTTTCAGAAAGCTAAGAGCTTCAAAGATAGTGTTTGCAACTACTAAAGTGTGCAAAACAAAGTATAAAAATCTGGCGAAATACCTATAAAAAGGTTTGCCAATAAGACTGTAGAATCAAACATAATGTGTCACAATACACTAACTGCTTTATTTGATTTTGGCTATTGTACAAAGAGAAATCGCATCAGAAAATTTCATTGTTGTAGCTGGCTAAATTCATCAGGTACTTTTGACCCTGATTGCTACAGCAATTGATACTTCTAGCTCCAGGCGCAGAGAATAAAACAGCAATATAGGTATTGCTTTTAGAGAATTATATAGGTGTAATCAAGAATATTAATAAAACATAAAATTATTTTTACTGCTTACCTACTGTTAATACGTATTTGGCTATTTTCTAAAAGCTGATGTTTAAGTATTAGTACGGAGGGAGATATCTCAATTTGCTCTTAATATTTGCAGCATGATAGTTGCCGAACTATCAGCAATTGTTTATGAAGTATCTGAGTCAATCTAAGGTATATATGTCAGCCAAACTATATTGTTTATTAAGCATAAATCGTAAGCGGTAGATCTAGCTTGGATATGCTTCATTTTGTTCGGAAAATCTTAGTTATTAGAGCTAAGTTCGAGATTACTTTGTCTCACAAGTTTATATTTGTTTTCCAGTTACGTAATCTTAATAATTAATCTCATGCTTAAAAGAATTTGCCGTCTGCTTATTTCTGTTTTGATGCTGTTTTTGCTCGCGAATTTAACGATAACTTTGCCCGCAAATGCGGCGATCAATGATGCTCAATTAGTAGCTTTGGTTGCTCCCGCAGATAAGGCAGCAATCTTCGATCCGAATAAAGTTCGTTTGGGCATTACGCCAACAGGCTGGAGTAATAGTGATGACCCGAGTATTGACCTCGTACCGCCGATTCCCTATCGTCAGATTCTTAGCGAAATGGCACTGGCGGGGTATAAGGGTTCCCAAATGTCGGGTAAGTATCCCCAGGACATGGAGACTCTGAAGCAAGAGTTAGAACTGCGCGACTTTACTATTTCCGAACCCTGGGTAGGAACCTACTTTACGATTGATGATGCAGAAGATAGTAAGAAAATCTTTCACCAGCAGCTAGAGTTTATGAAAGCGATCGGTGGCAACACGATTGTCGTCGCCGAATTGGGTGATGCGGTTCATCAACAGCCGATCGCTCCCTTACCCAATCGACCTATCTACAGCGATCGCCAGTGGGATGCCCTGACTAAAGGACTAAATGAACTGGGTAAAGAAGCTCAGGCAGCGGGAATGCAGCTTTGCTATCATCCCCACGTGGGAACAGGGGTAGAAACCCTAGCCGATATTGATCGCCTGATGGCGGGAACAGATCCTCAGTACCTCAAGCTATTGCTAGATACTGGTCATCTCTATTATGCAGGAGTCGATCCGCTAGAAGTAACCCAGAAGTATAGCGATCGCATCAAGCACGTACACCTAAAAAATATTCGTAAGAACATCCTAGACAGCTCAATCAAACAAGGTCTGAGCTTCTTAGACTCGATTCGCGCAGGTTCGTTTACCGTTCCTGGGGACAAAGAAGGTGTAATTGATTTTGCACCCATTTTAGAAGAGCTAGCTAAAGCTGACTATGAAGGCTGGCTGGTCGTTGAAGCCGAACAAGACCCTAACAAAGCCAATCCTTTGGAGTATGCCTTGATGGCACGCAACTATCTACGTCAGGAGACTGGGTTGTAGTCGTTTTTGGTTGAACGGACTATATATTTAATTGGCTAATTCGTAGCTCTCAGCTCTTAGCTTTTGGATACTTCTGGTCTACCTGTTTAACAGCGTGGTAAGTGGCTTTATCAAGTAAATAAATTTAAGCATGAATAATTGCGATCGCGAAGAGATTCAAAGGGTGTTTGAGTCGGTTTATGCCGACAACGTTAAGACCAAAAATCTTCAGGGTTACGGCGAGATGTTTACGGAGGATGCTCTCTGGATGCCTCCTAATGCGCCAGATCGTCGTGGCACAGCCGAGATTGTCGCTGGGTTTCGCGCCCAAGTAGCAAGCCAATCGATCGATCCAGTCTTTATTGCCGACGAGATTGAGGTAATAGGAGATTTTGGTTATGTGGTGGGAGTTTCTACCGCAACTATCTATCCCGACGATGGCAGTCCTAGTAAACAAGCCAAGTTTCGCGCCCTGTGGTTGATGAAGAAAGTCCAGGGTGTCTGGAAAATTGACCGTCAAATTTGGAACAACAAACCAGTCTAAAACTAACTAACTAAATTTAACTGAAAATTATGCTAGCAACATCAGTCATGGACAAAGAGCAGTATCGCGCTATTTTAGAAACCTATTTTAAGGCTTTTAAAACTGGTGATTTTGCTTCAGTAAAGTTCTCGTCTAATATTCAATTTCTCAGCCCGATTAGTCAAAGTACTTTTGATGGGGTGGAAGCCGTGACAAATTTTGTCAGTGATGTTTCTACTCGTGTAGTAGAGGTAAACATTCTTTCAACTACGGTGGACTATCCGACAGCCAGCGGCGTATGGCAAATGAAGACCACCAAAGGAACTCTTTATACCCTGAACAATTTTTTCCGTTTAGACGAACAGGGAATTGTTTATGTCTGGCCCATGTTTGACCCTAAAGCGATCGTTGACGATCCAGATGGTTTGATTCCTTGGCTAACAGGAAAAGGTTATTAAATGCTTGAAGTGAATTAGCTTCGTTGTTGGTTATTAGTTATTAGTTATTAGCTGCGTGATGCGGTAGCATCACCAGTCGTGCGCGAATCGAAGATTCGCCAGTCGTCTTGACGACGATCTGAGCGTATGCTCTGCGACGACGATCTGCGCGTACGCGCTGCGCTTTTAGCTTTTGGCTCTAAAAACTCTACGGGACAGATCGCTTTGCGCGAAACATACATTAATAGTCTCTATATTTAGAAAAAACATGAGTATATCTGCATCCTTGCCCGATATTTATCTCAGCTTTTTTATGTTTACTACCGATATGAAGCCCGACGATTTGGGTTATCGTCATCGGATAGTTGAGCATATAAAACAATTACAGACTCAAGGCTACAGTGGATTTGAGTTTCCGATCGCGCCTACTTATGCTCAAGATTATGAGCAGGATATTCAAAATTATCGAGATTTGCGGGCTTATCTCGACTCTGAAGGATTAGCCGCAGTCAAAATTGCTACTAATGTGGGTGCCACCAGAACTTTCGATCCTAGCTCGCCCTATCCCCAACAACAGCAGGCGGCACTAAAATATCTCAAATCTAGAGTTGATATTACGGCTGCTCTGCGGGGAGAAATTATGATGGGACCGATTATCATTCCCTATGGCGTTTTTCCCACTACTGATTTTAATGAGCCAATCTGGAGCGATCGCCTGCAAGAGGAATTAGCAACTCGCTATCAAACTGCTCAACCAATTTTGAATGAATTGGGCGGTTATGCCGCAGAGCAAAATGTCAAGCTAGCGATCGAGCCAATTACTCATTGGGAAACTCCAGGTCCCAACAAGCTGGCTCAATTAATTGAGTTTTTGCGGGGAGTAGAAAGCAAACAGGTGGGTGTTGTGATTGATAGCGCCCACGAAATTTTGGACGGTGATGGAGCTGAAAACTTTCAGAGTCAAGTTGCTGAGTTAGCCCGAATGGAAAGACTCCACTATATTCAGGTATCAGCCCCAGATCGCGGAGCATTACACACTAGCTGGTTGCCCTGGCAAAACTTTTTGCAGCCGATTTTAAAGGTTTATTCTGGAGCGATCGCCGTGGAAATCTTTAATGCTATTCCTGCCTTTACTAGCTCTCTGCGTCTCTCGCGACGCAAGTATTGGATACCAGGGGAAGATGAACCAACTCCCTATCCGAGTGCTTATCAAACGTCAGAGGCGGCAATTCAGGCGACCCAAAAAGAGCTGAAGCGAATTTTTGCTCCTGTTTGTAATGAGTCGATCTCAGAAATCAGAGGCAAAGTAGAGGCTCTCTAAAGATTAGCAACTACAAAATTGCGCTCGAAGGAACACTCTTGTACTGATTAACCACAGGTATTTATGAGAAGTAAATCTGCAATTTGGCGATCGCGAATTACGTCCATATTTCTGATATTTGCGATCGCCTTTAGTCTTGTATTTTGGCAACCCCAACTGGCGATCGCTCTAGATAATGAAGCGATGGGTGCTTGGGAAACGATTCCTCTCGCCCCAGAAGGCGATCGAATTCAGTCGGTGCATACTATTGTCTTGCCCAACGGCAAGATTTTGATGATCAACGGCAGTAGCTTTCGCAGCACTCTAGAAACCGCCAACGGCGAGTATCAGTTTGTTGAGGGTGTCGATCTGACCAACTACGATGTCATCAATAACACTGGCTTGCTCGATCCTGTAACGGGAAAATTTGAGCGGATTGCCTCCCCCACAGCGATGGTTTACGATCGCGAACTCAAGCACAAAACCACCAACGATCTCTTTTGTGGTGGTCATATCCAGCTAGCTAATGGCGATGTTTTATTCGTCAGCGGTACGGGACGCTATTATCCAGGGGGCGCGTTTACAGGCACAAAATGGCTCAATATTTACCACTGGCAAACGGGCAAGTGGGAGAACGTGGGGCAAATGCAGGATGGTCGCTGGTATCCAACGCTAATATCTTTGAGCGACGGTAAGGTAGCCATCTTCTCGGGTTTGAAATTTGGCGAACCAAATCAGATTAACCCTGGTCTAGAGATTTACGACCCCGAAACCAATAAGCTTCAGTATATCGATCTGCGAGAGGTAAAAAACAGTCCCTTTAATACCAAGGTCGAACCAGAAGATGTCTACGACAGCATCGATCTCTATCCTCGCATCTTTCCCCTAGCGGATGGACGACTGCTGATCACGGGAGATGAAGCGGGAATTGCGGGGGTGCTGGTTCCCCATTTCAGCACCAATAGCTATTTGATGAGTATCGATACAGACGAGGCTGGGGACTTATCTGTCAGTTTTGAACTGGGGGATGCTCGCCTAGAAACTGCCAAGGCTTACGGTACGGCTTTGCAGGTGCCAAATTCCGAGGATGTGTTGCTCTTTGGAGGCATTATTGGCACTAACAGCATCAGCTTTGGACGAGAAGGTAAGACCGATGGTTTTCCTAAAGCAGCGAGAATCGCCACTAGCCTCCAGCGCTGGCATTCACCCGCCCATAGCGGGACTAAAAACGGTAAGTGGGAAATTTTCCCCAAGTTTCTGCCCCAGCCTAGAGCAAATCTCCAGGCGGTAATTTTACCCGATCGCGAAATTTTAGTAATCAACGGTGGTCAGTATCCCGAATACCAGCCTATCTATGAGCCTTTATTACTAACTCCCGACAGTAAAGCCCCAGCAGGCTATCGGACTAAATCTTTGAGTTCGGCTAAATTTCCCAGGCTCTATCATAACGGGGCGGTATTACTCCCCGATGGTCGGGTGCTAGTTATCGGTGGCAATGCCAATCGCGCCGCAGTAGAAGCAGACGGGACAATCCATGTCAATGTTTTGGGCGATCCTAAGACCTTTTTCCGCATTCCCGAACTACACAACAAATCAGGAGAAATCGAGCAGTTCGATCTCGATACCTTCTATCAAGATCCGCAACATTATTATGCCGATGGCGACTCCGAACCCTTTGTACCCGCAGAAATCTGGCAGGGAGAAATCTTTAGTCCTCCTTATTTATTTAAGCCTGGAGAGCGTCCTGAAATTACCAGTGCGCCAGAAACAATTAAGTACGGCGAGGTAAAGGCGATCGCCCTTAAGGATGCTACGACCACAGGTTCTTTAGTACTCAATAAACTCGGTTCGGTGACTCACTCAATCGACAACGGACAAAGACTAGTGGAGTTACCCAGCAAGCTAGTAGGTGATTCGTCCTTAGAATTTACCGCCCCAACCAACGCCCATCTCTATCCTCCTGGCTACTACATGATGTTCTATCTCAACGACATTGGGAAACCTTCCCACGCCAAGATGATCCGACTAACTAATAACTGATACCAAATTAAATGGTTCTTTGTGCGGATGAATTGCTAGGGCGAATACCATTCGCCCCTACAGATACGATCTATTGAATTTCAACTTGAAAACGTAATACAACTAACAACCGATGACATTAAACGAAACAGACCTAAAAAACCTCCCGCCGACGGGAATCGACCCCGAAAATCCTGGTAAATACCAAACGTTACTAACAGACCTTCAGGGCAACATTCTTAAAGGACATGGAAGAGAACATAGCGTCCATTTATTTGTGCAGTGGAAACCAGAACAGATTCCTCAAGCCAAAGAATGGATTCGCGCTTTTGCCCAGACTTATATTACCTCGGCGCAAAAACAGTCAGACGAGGCGATTAACTACAAGCAGAATGGCATCTGTGGCGGCTTCTTTGCTAATTTCTACCTGACTCGCTTTGGCTATGAAGCATTAGGCTTTGAGCCTTTTCAAGTACCAAAAGACCAGCCCTTTACGATGGGGATGAAAAACTCGCAGATTAGAGAATTTTTGGGCGACCCAGAGGTAGACAAGTGGGAATCGGGGTTTAAATCAGAAATTCATGCCCTAATTTTAATTGCTGACGAC
>JBCBWB010000130.1:9754-14433 GCA_039817275.1 Cyanobacteria bacterium J06648_1
TATTCTCCACCGAGAAGATGGCTTTGTCATCAGAAATGCGGCAGGTCAGGCGATCGAACACTTTGGCTTTGTCGATGGTGTCAGTCAGCCTCTATTTTTGCAGCGGGATATTGAAAAGGTTATTCCCGAAGGTTTTGATAAGTGGGATGCCAGAGCCTCATTAGACTTAGTATTGGTTAAAGATCCCAACGGTCAAACTGAAGACAGTTACGGCAGCTACCTGGTTTACCGCAAGCTAGAACAGAACGTCAAAGCTTTTCGTGAAGACCAAGAACAACTAGCACGACAGTTAAAGATCGATGATGAGCTAGCGGGGGCAATGGTTATGGGTCGTTTTCCTGATGGGACACCCGTTACCGAATCAGATGAAGCCACTCGTCCGCTTACTCCTCCCCTCAACTTTAATTATGACGAGGATGTAGCGGGGAGTAAATGTCCCTTCCATGCTCATATTCGTAAGACCAATCCCCGTGGCGATACTGGCAGAGTAGAATCTTCGCCAGGTTTTGATGAGGCTTTGGCAGTGGAGAGAGGTCATCAAATTGTTCGTCGGGCAATTAGTTATGGCGAGAGCGATACCGCCCAAAAGCCAGAAAAAGGTTCGGGTTTACTTTTCCTTTGCTTCCAAGCCAACATCGAAAACCAGTTTAACTTTATGCAGTCACGTTGGGCGAATGCCGATCTCTTTGTCAAGGTAGGGGTAGGACCCGACCCCGTAATCGGTCAGCCAGAGGGAGTACAAAAATATCCTAAGCAATGGGGCGAGTCAGAAACAGAAGATTATGGCTTCAAGCTTTGGGTGTTTATGCAGGGAGGAGAGTATTTTTTTGCTCCTAGCATTAGTTTTTTGAGTGGAATGTGATTTGTTTCGCGCAAAGACGCTAAGGCGCAAAGAAAGATTTGAGAAGATCTTGATTTTGCAATTTGTATGACTACCTAATCTTTAAGTCTCTAAGCTCCCCAATCCCTATTCCTTACTCCCTAATCCCCAGTCCCAATCCGAAGATAAAGATGACTATTTTATTGGCTGCTGCTCTATCTGTTTTATTATTTTTCTTCCCGATTAATTCTGCGTATTCTGCCACCGTTACAGATACTCCTGCTACTATTCCTGGTTGTGAATATCAGGCGATCGATATTAATAATCCCGACTATGCAGGACATCCCTTTGCTAATCCTCCGCTTATTGAGGCGGATAACGGGGAACTGGAAACAACCTTGACGGTGGCATATAGCGATCGCGAAATTGCAGATTGTCAGGTTCACCTGCGTTCTTATAATGGTCAGCTAGTGGGACCAACCTTACGAGTCAAGCCAGGGGATACGATTAACCTGAAATTGATCAACGATCTGCCCCCAGAAGCACATCTACCTGAAGACCCGCTGTCGATCCTGGAGTCTCCTGATGGTTGCCAGTATGAGTTAGCCAAACATACCAGCAACATACCTCATAATTTCAACGTTACTAATTTCCATACTCACGGTTTGCATGTCGATCCTGGAACCTGTAGTGATAATGTGCTGCGGGTGATGAACCCCAGGCGCACAGCAGCTGATCCTGCTCCTGAATATACGGTCAAAATAGCAGTTCCCCCAGATCATCCAACGGGGACTTTTTGGTATCATGCCCATCTGCATGGAGCGACTGCCCTCCAGGTTTCTAGTGGTATGGCTGGAGCTTTGATTATTGAAGGCGGATTGGACAATATTCCTGAAATTGCGACGGCGCAAGATAAGGTTTTTGTCTTGCAGCAAATTGCTTATGACCAACAGGGCGAAGTGGAAAACTATAACGAGTTTAAGCCTGAAAAGTGGGAAGATTCTCAGCGTCGCATTACGATTAATGGTCAGATTGTCCCCGTAATTGAGATGCGTCCAGGAGAAGTGCAACGCTGGCGGTTTATTCATGCAGGAGTTCGGGAAAGGATCAACGTTGAATTGCGCGGCAACAATAGACCTCTCAAGCTGCACGAAATTGCGGTCGATGGTATCGCTCTGGGGAAACTCGATAGCTGGGAGGCGATCGAGTTAGAGCCTGGTTATCGCAGTGATGTCTTGGTCAAAGCTAACAATCTGTTCCCAGGACAAACATCGCAAACATACGACCTGATCGATGCGCCTAGCTCGGTGAAGCAATCTCTGTTAAACAAGGGAGAAGCTGGTTCAATCTTAGCCAGGGTAATTGTCAGAGGCGAAAGTCTAGATATGCCTCTGCCGAGCGATCGCCAGATAGCAATGGTTAAACAGCAGGACGCACCCCCAGATATTAAGGATGATGAGCTGGCGACTACCAAACCAACTCAGTTGGTTGCCTTTAGTATCAAGCAGGTTGCTTCTACTCCCCCAGAGTATCAGTTTGCCGTCAACGATCGCCCTTTTAGTCCTCAAGATGAAAGAAAGCTAGAGCTAAACACAGCCGAAGTCTGGCAAATCAAAACGGACAGTCCCAACGCCGCCGATAAACACCCCTTCCATATCCACGTTAATTCTTTCCAATACGATCGCCAAGATCCCAACCACCAAACCGAACGTATTTGGCGGGATACCCTAATGGTCAGCGCCGACCAGCCAGAAACTATTCGGACTCGTTACACCGAGTTTCCCGGTAAGTTTGTTCTGCATTGTCACATTTTGGATCACGAGGATCAGGGCATGATGCAGGCGGTAGAGATTGTTAATCAAGCCCCAGGTTAAGTCCGTAAAACACCTAAATTTCTCAGAATAATCCTTACAAAGTAATTGCTCAAAACTCATGACAAATATTAAAGACACTCAAGAACGAAAAAGAATAGTTGCCGCCGAAAATGGCAAAGAGAATTGGAAAAGCTGGGGACCTTATTTGAGCGAACGCCAGTGGGGAACAGTACGAGAAGACTACAGCGAGGGGGGCAGTGCTTGGGACTATTTTTCTCACGATCAGTCACGCTCTAGAGCCTACCGCTGGGGCGAAGATGGTTTGATGGGCATCTCTGATAACCAGCAGCGTCTTTGTCTGGCGATCGCTCTTTGGAATGGCGCAGATCCGATTATTAAGGAACGTTTATTTGGTTTGACCAACAGTCAGGGCAATCACGGGGAAGATGTCAAAGAGTATTATTTCTATCTAGACAGTACTCCTACCCATTCCTATATGAAGGGACTATATAAGTATCCCCAGGCGGCGTTCCCCTATAAGAAATTAATTGAACAGAATCGCGATCGCAATAGAACCGAACCAGAATACGAACTGGTCGATACGGGAGTCTTTGACGGCGATCGCTATTTTGACGTGTTTGTGGAATACGCCAAGAACACTCCCGATGATGTTCTGATGCAAATTACCGTGGTGAACCATGCCCCAGAAGCAAAAGAGCTACATCTGGCACCCCAACTCTGGTTTCGCAATACCTGGTCTTGGGAAACTGAGGCTCAAAAGCCTTCCCTCAAAGCAGTTGGGTCTAATTCGGAGTTTAGCGTCATTGAGGCTGATTCTGATGCAGATACAGGCAAAAGGTGGCTCTATTGCGAAAATGCGGACGAAGTTCTTTTCACCGATAACGAAACTAACGATGTGCGGTTTGGTTGGGCAGCATCTAATCCTGGCTATGTTAAAGACGGCATTAATGACTATATTGTCGAGGGTCATACCGAGGCAGTAAATCCCCAGCAGGTAGGCACTAAAGCCGCATCTTACTATAAATTGAACCTGGCGGCGGGGGAAACTAAAATTGTGCGTCTGCGTTTAAGCGACGTGCAGAACATGACTACTCCTTTTGGGTCGGCATTTGACTCGATAATTGAGCAGCGCCAAAGCGAAGCTGATGAGTTTTACGAGGCGATAACTCCTTGCGAACAGCTAGCTACGGAGATGCGTAATATCCAGAGACAGGCTTTTGCGGGCATGTTGTGGAGCAAGCAGTACTATAATTTCAACGTCGAACGCTGGCTTAAGGGCGATCCGACTCAACCAACACCCCCAGCCGCTAGAAAAGGGGGGCGCAATCATAAATGGACTCATTTGGATAATGAGGATATTATCTCCATGCCCGATAAATGGGAATATCCTTGGTATGCTGCCTGGGATCTAGCTTTCCACTGCCTACCTATTTCTGTGGTCGATCCAGATTTTGCCAAAAATCAGCTAGATATCATGACGCGGGAATGGTACATGCACCCCAACGGACAGATTCCTGCCTATGAGTGGGCGTTTGGGGATGTTAATCCACCCGTTCATGCTTGGGCTACCTGGCGAGTATATAAAATTGAGCAAAAGAATACAGGCAAAGGCGATCGCGCTTTCTTAGAAAGAGTTTTTCAGAAGCTACTGCTCAACTTTACCTGGTGGGTAAATCGCAAGGATGCCGAAGGCAGCAATATTTTTGAAGGGGGCTTTTTGGGCTTAGATAATATTGGCGTATTTGATCGCAGTTCCCCCTTACCCACGGGCGGCTATATCGAGCAGTCCGACGGTACAAGCTGGATGGCGATGTATTCCCTGAATATGCTGACCATTGCCCTGGAGTTGGCTCAAGAAAACCCCGTCTACGAAGATATGGCAACCAAATTCTTCGAGCATTTCCTCTATATCGCCGATGCCATGACCCATGTTGGCGATGATAAAACTCAGCTTTGGGATGAAGAGGATGGTTTCTTTTATGATGTGCTGCACCTACCCAATGGTGAAAGAGTTCGTTTGAAAG
>JBCBWB010000131.1:0-14410 GCA_039817275.1 Cyanobacteria bacterium J06648_1
GGTCTTATTTACGAGCGGTAGCCAGTTTTCAGACCGAAACTGAATCAATCATCATCAATATTCCCACCAGTGGACGAACTTATCCCAACACAGATGTTTCTAATGTGGTGGGTTGCTTTGCGGAGAATTTAGCTTTGAGTTTCCCGTCACCCCAAGCAGATAGTTTAAGCTGGCTTAAATCGGTGCAGTCCCAGATTCAAACAGCTCTTGCCGACCATCATGATAATGCCCAGACTCGGCAAATAGGCAGGGGGACGAGAGAGCAAATCAAACTGGTCAATGGTCAGATGTCGAGTATGACAGCAGAACTAATCCGAACAGCGATTAAGTCTAATCTGTACTTCTCCAATATGGGGCAAACTGGGCTGAACCAGCAATACGGAACCTTAGAAGTTCTCAATTATCGTTCCTCAACGGCTACTAATGCAGGCTGTATTGATACTTTGGCAGAAATCTTTGACGATCGCCTCTATTTCAATACCAACTATGACCGCAATGTCTTTACCGCCTCGTTTATCGATCGCTTGCTGGCAAAATTTCTCGAAGAACTAGAAAACTTGGCTATTCTCGACGTTAAGTCAGCGCCTGCTGCTAAATCTTTTAATGTGCCTATTGATCTTAATACTCGTTCTATTGTGCAACAGGTGGTAAGTTCCGTATGTCATCTATCTCTTGGAGAAGCAGATTTTGATCGAGATTTAGAAACAGACATGGGCATAGATTCTCTAGAATCGATTCGTATTATTACTGAATTAGAAAGAATATTAGCTCGCAAACTAGACCGTCAGGCTTTATTAAGTTGTCGCAGTCTGGACGAAATTGCCAGAGTTCTGAGTCCGTCTGAGGAGTCTGCTGCTGTGGATGATGAAGAACCACTTATTCCTTATGTAGCGATCGCCCAACAGGTAAGACGAACTCCCAATGCGATCGCCGTTCTCGATCCAGCCACTCCCTTAACTTATCTAGAGCTACACCGTCTTTCTAACCAGGTTGCCCACTGTTTGCGAGAGCAAGGAGTTAAGCCTGGGAATTTAGTCGGTATTATGACTCAACGCAATTCTTCTCTGTGGGTAGGGATTTTAGGAATTCTCAAGGCAGGTGCAGCTTATGTGCCTATCGATCTGGCTTATCCAACCGAACGGATTTGCTATATGCTCAACCATGCGGAAATCGATATTTTGTTAACGGAATCGCCCCTAGTTGAAAAGCTAGAGTCTTTATCAGGAGCAACATTGTCAACCCTGCTATTTTTAGATGAGGGAGCGCAGTTAGCCAACAGCCAAACCTTAAAGCAGCTAGATCATCGCAGTTGGTCACAACAGTCGGCAGCGGATTTACCTGTACTCAATACTCCAGATGATCTGATGACGGTGCTTTATACTTCAGGCTCTACTGGTCGTCCCAAGGGAGTAATGCTAGCTCACCGTGGCTATATGAACCGTCTGGAATGGATGCAAAAGACTTTTCCCCTGGCAGAAGGCGATCGCGTGGCACAAAAAACCTCCTGCTGCTTTGATATCTCAATCTGGGAAATTTTCTGGCCCCTAATGGTGGGAGCAACAGTCTGTCCTGTAGAGCGAGATATTGTCAGAAACCCCTGGAATTTAGCTCAATGGCTTAATCAAACCCAGATTAATGTGATGCACTTTGTACCCTCTTTATTTGGAGAATTTATTAATGCTTTAGCAGAAGAAGAACACAAGTTTCCCCATCTGCGGTGGTTAATATTTAGCGGTGAGGCTTTACCGATCCCCTTTATTCAAGACTGGTGGGATCGTTATGGAACAAATACGGGACTGGCAAATCTCTATGGTCCAACCGAGGCATCAATTGATGTTAGTTGCCACATTATTCGTCAACGTCCAGGCGAACAGGGAGAAACTAGTATTCCTATCGGTAAGGCGATCGATAATGTCGATTTGCTGCTCCTCGACAAGCATCAAAACCCCGTAACTCCAGGGGAACTAGGAGAACTATGGATTGGTGGCGTACAGTTGGCTCAAGGTTATCTCAAAGATCCCGAACGTACTGCCAAGACTTTCTGTGCTAATCAATTGCCTCACATTGCGGGCAAGTCTTTATATCGCACGGGAGATCTCGCCAAACAACTCCCCGACGGTAGTTTTGAATATCATGGACGGATCGATAATCAGGTGAAAATTCGCGGTTTTCGGATCGAACTAGGAGAAGTAGAAAACGTGCTGCTGCTTCACCCCGCAGTTAGTGAGGCTGCTGTTGTCGTTATAGATTTTGGTTCGGGACAAAAACGCCTAGTAGCAGGTCTAGCTGGCAAATCTCTCGATGCTCGACAAATGAAGCAGTTTCTCCGTCTGCATCTGCCCGACTATATGATTCCCCATCAACTAGAATGGTTTGCTAGTTTGCCCAAAAACCATAATGGGAAACTCGATCGCAAAGCCCTTTTAGCTTTAGTAAGTACAGAAGATACACCTGCACCCGTAGAGACAACGGAGGAATATTTACCCCTGGGACCAGCTCAACGCTGGCTGCTGCGATACTTTGACGCACCCTATCAATGGGCAGGCTATAGCCGCTGTCTCTATCATCAACCCCTAGATCTAGAAATATTTAATCAGGCGATTAACTGTTTAGTCGAGCGTCACTGGGCATTACGGACTATATTTGTACAGCGACAAGGACAATGGTGGCAACAAGAAATTCAGCCCGAACCATTACAGGCAATCTATTTTGATGGTAGTCATTTGAGTGCTGAAGCCAGAAATCAGCAAATACATCAACGAATAGAGCAAATTGGTCGAGAATTCCGCATCGATCGCTACCCACTAATTCAAGCTTTGGTAATCAAGGTGGATGATGCTTGCTACGACATCAACATCGTTGGACACCATATTATTAGTGACATGCTCGGTAGCCAACTACTTTTCCAAGAATTCTGGTTTATCTATCGTGAGCTTCTCGGCGATCGCCAGGATTTTCTGGCAGATTTACCCCCTACTACCTCTTATGCCGATTTTGTCCGCTATTTAATGGCAGAAGAACAACAGGGATTAGACCGTCATCTTGACTACTGGAAATCTGAGTTTCCGTCTCCCCAAAGTGCTTGGCATGTTCCCCTCGATCAACAATTAGGAGGCAACCTAGAAACATCTGCCGCCAGTGAATTCTTGACTCTATCTCAAGACGAAACGACTTGGCTCTTAAGCCATGCTAAAAAACACTACGGGTGCAACGTTTACTATCTCTTGTTGGCTCCTTTATACCGATTGATGGCGCAGTGGAGCAAATCCGAGCGAGTAGTGATTAGCCATCGCAGTCATGGTCGCAATCTCGGCGGCAATAACCTGTTTTTCAATAGTGTTGGTGATTTTGCTACTAACTTCCCTGTCGGTCTGGCTGTCGATTCTCAAGCAGAATGGCAGAATGCGATCGCTGCTATCAAAGATAAGTTTAGCCAGGTACCCATGAATGGAGTTACCTATGATTGGCTCGGAGAACAACTGCCAGGTTATCTATATCCTGATCGCCATTTAACCCCTGTCAGAGCAAATTATCTGGGCAACCGTAATATTCCTCCTGCCGAAGTCTTAGAATTTATCCCAGGAGAATGCGATCGCCGTTTAGCTTCCCCCGAACAAAAGCGAACCGCTTTATTAGAGTTTTTCTTCTGTATTACGGGCGATCGTCTGGAGCTTCAGATTGAATATTCCCGCAATTTCCACCACGCCGAAACTATCCAGCAATTGGGACGAGATTATTTACAGCTTTTAAGGGATTTATTAGCCAATGTTCCCGATCGCAAATTCCCATCGCCGCCATCTTTAAACAGCCCTGTCGCGATCGCTAAAAACCCCTCTCTTGCAACTGCCAAGCAAGTTGCCGTGATTACAGGTGCCGAACAAGGCATAAACCGCGCTATTGCCCTTAAACTAGCTAGTCAGGGAAAGACGGTTGTAGCGATCGCCAGTAATACCGCTCAAGTCCAGGCAACTATCGACCAAATTCAACAATCTGGCGGACAAGGAATGGCAATAACCGCCGACATCAGCAATCTAGAACAAGTTCAAACAGCCTTCGAGCGGGTGATGCAGGAAGCGGGACAAATAGATATGTTGATTAATAGTGCTGGCATGACTAAATCAGCAACAATAGCCAATCCTAACCCCGTTGAGTGGCAACAAATTCTGGCAGTTAATCTATTTGGCACTTACTACTGCTGTCATGTAGCTATTCCCTATCTACTCCAGCAAGGCAAAGGTAAAATTATCAATTTAGGAGCAGATTATTCTGGTATCAGCGATTCACTGAAGAGTGCCTATACTACTGCTATGCATGGACTAGAGGGATTGACTAAATCTTTATCTAAAGAGTTGCAACAGCAGAATATTCAAGTCAATACAGTATGTCTTGTCGATCCTAATCCTATTCCCCCAGCATTGCTGGAGCATTCCCCGACTCTAGAACAAATTGCCGAAGTAGTTTCCTTCCTCCTCTCGTCTGGGGCTGATGGCATTACAGGCGAATGGATTAAGGTCTTGAGTAAAGAGATATTGGTTAAAGATGCACCAGATGTCTTAGAGTCCTTTTCAGTTAGATAATTCTTAGCTCTTAGCTTTTAGCTACTGCTTGCTGGCAATATCCTCAGAGATGCTTTTCAATCACGAAGCGAGCGATCTAATATAAGTTCTTTGTCCTAGAACATAAGCGCCGCTATTAAAAGTTGCTCTTCAAAATGCATAGGTCGGATGCGCCCAGAAATACTTATAGGCGAAGGACAAAATTGGAGTGACAATCATGAATGATTCTGTAATTAGGTTGCTAGCCTTATCGACCATAAATTTAATTGCTGTTTATGGTTTGGCAAACGAGCCAAACATTCCAACTGTCAAACAAGCTCGGATTCCATTAGGCGATCGCAACAGCTTAATTCAAACCAGTAGTTCACATATCTGCATTAGTAGTTGCAAAACTGCTGAGGTTTTTACCACCTTCAACAATTAACAACTATCAACTATCAACCATCAATTGTCCATTGATAAACAACGTCGTCCAACTCTCTAACTCAGGACAATGATTAAACATATTTCTCCGCCAAAATCGACAGCTCTCTTTAGCCAACAACTATTGACGCTGTATCTACTATCTCTCTTATTCGGTGTTTCCCTGGGTTTATTCAATCCCCTGATGTCAACCTTCATGGAACAACAGCAGGTTAGTCAAATTTGGATTGGCATCAATTCTACCGTATATTTTCTGGCGATCGCTTTAACAACCCCGATAGTCAACCTGCTTTTGCGCCGCTGGGGAATTCGTCCTGTTCTTTTGTTAGGTCTGTTGCTAATGGGGTTGAGTGGGTCAGCATTTCCGCTTACCGAGCAACTATCTCTCTGGTTCATCCTGCGGATAATCATGGGATTTGGGGTCTGTAGTGTCTTAATCGGCGGACAGACGGCATTAAATCATTTTTCCCATGAGAGTAATAGAGCCAGGGTTAGTGGTTTGTACTTCTTGGCGATGGGGCTAGGATTTATTATTGGTCCCGCTTTAGGACCCCGATTGTATAGTATTTCTCCCCCATTAGCTTTTTTGCTGGGAGGAGGCGTTAATGCGATCGCTTTCATAGTTGTGATGTATTATTTACGACAAAAAATAATCCTGGCAACTTCTACTAACTCCCTGTTGTTACCCCTGCTCAAACAGTTTAAATTTCCCATTCATGGGGCGTTTGCCTACGGCATGGCTGAAGCGACTTTGATTACTCTCTATCCCGTTTTTCTGCTACGTCAAAACTATACTGTTGAACAGATGGGTCTAACTCTCTCGGTTTTCGTCTTAGGCAGTCTTGTAAGTACCGTTCCTGTGACTAACTTGGCTGACAGGTGGAATAAAGTTTCAGTCTTATTAGGTTGCGTCGGTATTGGTATTATTGCCAGCTTGGGCTTAACTATCATGAATAACTATTGGTTAATCTTGATGTTTTCTCTCTTGGCAGGTGCGAGCATCGGTCCTGTTTATCCTCTCTGCTTGGCATTACTAGGACAACAGGTAAAATCGTCAGATTTAGGTGCAGGAACGGCTTTGTTTACTACTACCTACTCTTTAGGTAATGCGACGGGTCCCATCTTGTCGGCATTAATGATGGAAGTTTTGGGCGATCGCTTTATCTTCAGTGCCTTTATTCCTATCTATATTGCTTTGTTGCTACGAATGTTAGCCAAAGAGAAAAAGCCCAAGTTTGAATTTTAGCTAACGCACGTATGAGCCGTATCCAGTTAGAAACCAGGAGTTTTTGAGTTAACTGCTCGTAAGTAATAAGTAACAAGTAATAAGAAAGCTTTGCAAGTAATGAGTGTCTTAGTCTCAGTCCACACTGCTTTACTGCCATCTCTGCAATAGTTTTACGCCAAGTTTCAGACAAATAATTCAAATCAACCATATCTAAATATAAGGAATCAACAAATGACTTACCAAAATACGATCAACAATCTTCAGCAAACTGCGATCGAGGATGGAACAACTAGTATCACTTTCGATACCCAACTATTAGCAACATCAGGATTAACTTTAGTCCCTAGCTATAATTCAGTAGAATCTTGCGGGGAAGAACTTACTTTTAACTTTGACATCACCGAAGATAGCAATCTCGTATTTGGCGAACAAGGATTCGATATCGATGTTGACCAATTGGAATTGATTCCCACTACTCCCATCGAATCTGATAGTTTTCTCTTGTTTGAAGGCGATCCTAGTGATAATCAAGGATTATCAGGTTTTCTAAATCCTAGTCCTGGGGCCCCTGATAGCGGACATCTCGAAATTAGTCTCAACTCGCCAGGATTTCCTGCTCCTTATTATGCAACTGGTCGCCAGTCTAATCCCTTGGCAACGGATGAAACCCGTTCTGCAACCTTAGATAGTAATCAGAACCTAACTAATTTTGCTGACTACTTGAGCGATAACCAGATTGACACCGCCGAGATTGGATTTAGTTTTGGACAAAAAAGCGATCGCGATTTTACCGAAACTTGGAATGCAGGGGAAGATCTCTTGGGTCAAGACTGGCTGGCAAGTCCTGATTCCACGATTGAAGAAAGGATTTCACAAGCAGACCCCGATGCGGTAGAAACTTTCTTACTCTTTGGAGATACTCCAATTGTTAGTTTTGATTATTCTCCTTTATATGCAGTGTTGGATTATGGTGAGACTCTAGGCAATGAAGACGATATAGACATATTTTTCACCGAAGCTATTGGCGCACAAAAAGTAGACGATCTAGATCCCGTAAGCGATGGACTGGCAGATGCTTTCTTAGAAGATCTATCAAATAGAGAAGTTCAAGTTGTGGTGGAAGATAGTGCTGTTGAAAATTTAGCTCCCAACTTCGATCCTGATACTGGTTTTGTTGTAGCTGATGTCCCCTTACCTCTCAGTATCCGAATTGTTGATGATGTCGATCTTAACGAATCAAGTGACTCCGATGACTACGATGACTCCAATGACTACGGTGACTATGATGAGTCGGATTACTCTGGTTACTCTAATGACTACAGTGACTCTGGCGACTCTGATGACTACGATGTAGAAAGTGACCTGAGCGACCTTGGTGAAGCAAGTGGTTCGATCTTTGATGGTCAAGATTTTTTTACTGCCATAGAAGGAGCGATCAAACATAGCGGCGATCTAACTTTCGAGACTTTGGCTGGGGATATTACAGCTAGCGAATTGAGCATTGGTTTTGATGCTGCGCGCCAAACTGAAGATATCAGTGGTTTCTTCGTCGAAAGTAGTCTTAGTGGTGTTGTCCATGATGAGACAGTCTTATTCGATTTAGGCAGTCCCAACAACATCGAGACTGATGCCAACGAGCTAAGTTTAGACTATGCCGATGTGCTGATAACTCCCGAATTTTCCGAAGTTCTGCTCTCTACTGGGGCTGCAACAGATGATCTAGTGGGGATAGATGTGGGAGATCTCGCTATTGATGCGATCGCAGAATCTTTTTCGGAAGTACCTATGGATTATGTCTAATTGAGATACTCTTTGTACTCAAAGAATAAGGATCTTAGTTATTAGTTATTAGTTATTGGTTATTAGTAGAAAGGTCAAACTAAAAACCACAGGCTAAAGACTAAAAATGAGCCTTTACGGACAAAGCTGATAGCTGATAGCTGATAGCTGATAGCTAATAATAACTCCTCGTACAGCATACTTTTAATTTTCGACGTCTCTCTGTCTTACTTTCTCTCCATTTCTTTTCAAACTTTGATCCATGAATTCAGCCACAGAGCAAACTAAAATCATCGGGACATTGCTAACTTATCCTGATCGGGCAGCTAAAATCTTGGCGGTTCATTCCGACATCATTGACTGCGAGTTGGTTAACAGAATTGAACAATTTCGCGATCGCATGAAGAGCAATGGTTCCCAAGAAGCTGCTACTTTTTTAACGAGTTTGATTCCTCATCTCAATCAATTAATCGACACAGCAGATATCAATAGTTGGGAAACCGAAGAAATAGAAACTTTTATCGGCTCTAAGATAACTGTTGAATCGGCTAAACCTAATCAACAAGCGACTGATGCTTATCGCTATCTGATCAATGCTTTACTGACTTATCCTAACCAGACTACAGAACTTTTAGCCAGTCATCCAAATTTGCTCGATCGCCATCTGATCGAGATGATGAAAAAATTAGCAGTTTTTATGGCAGCTAATGGTTCACAGGATGCTGCTGCTTTTCTCTGCGATCTGATCGTCCAGTTAACTAGCCAGATTTCTACTTTAGAAGTAATCGAATCAGAGAAAACTAAAGCCCTAACTACTCAAGCTACAGGTAAAAATAGGTTTGCCTCATTCTCTGGCATAGCATTAGTAACATTCTTAGCCTTACTTGGTGTCAATCACAAGTTTGGTTACAACCTATTTGAAGGTTTACCACAGGTTTTGGCTACCGATTCCGATAACACTGCCGAGAAAGTTTTAGCTAACAATACTTCATCTGTGGAAACTATCGAGATTGACCTAGTGCAATCATACCAATCTACTCGTAACTATAGCGGTCAGGTTGTTGCCCGACAAGATAGTGAACTTAGTTTTCCTCGTGCGGGAAAATTGGCTTCTATAACGGTGCGAGAAGGTGATTTTGTCGCCCAAGGCACTCCTCTTGCCTATTTGAATACGGATAATCTCCAGAATCAACAGCAAGAATTATTAGCCAGAAAAGCCAGAGCGATCGCCCAACTAAAAGAATTACAGGCAGGAGCCAGACCAGAAACTATTGCTGCTGCTAAAGCCGTAGTATCTAATTTTCAAGGGCAGTTGGAATCGGAAAATCAGAAGCGTTTGCGGAGAGCATCACTATATGCAGAAGGGGCAATTTCTCGCGAACAATTTGAAGAGATAACAGCTTCGGCTGCCTCTCTTAAAGCTCGTGTAGATGAGGCTCAAAGCGAACTAGATAGGTTACAAGCAGGAACTCGTCCCGAACGTATTGCCGCCCAACAAGCCTCTATTCGGGAACTAGATGCTAATCTTGCCAATATCCAAATCGAATTAAATAAAAGCATTCTTAAAGCCCCCTTTACAGGTACGATCTCCCAGCGTCAAATTGATGAAGGTGCTGTAGTTGATGCCGGTCAATCTATTTTTAATTTGGTAGAAGATCGGGTCTTGGAAGCTCATATTGGTATTCCTCTTAACCAAAGCGAACAAATTAAGCAAGGAGAGACGGTAACTTTAAAAATTGGCAAACATAGCCATCAGGCAAAAGTAGCATCTTTACTGCCCGAACTTGATACTAATACTCGCACCGTGACCGCGATTTTAAATATTTTAAATCTAGAACAGCAGGGCGATCGCCGTATTTTTCCTGGGCAGATTGCTCAATTACCGCTAACTCAAACTGTGGCTAAATCTGGCTTTTGGTTGCCGATTGAGTCTTTAGTCCGAGGAGAAAGGGGTCTATGGCATTGCTACGTTGTGGTTCCCACAGCTTCAGAGCCAAATATTACCGAGACAGAACCTATTTTCAGGCTCGAACGTAGAGCCGTAGAAGTTTTGCACAGCAGCAACAACCGAGTTCTAATTCGCGGCACCCTTCAGCCTGGAGATCGAGTGATTACTAACGACATAGAACGCTTAGTATCGGGTCAGCTTGTCACCTTAAAATAAACCATTTTTAACTAACAACTAACCCATCATGATAACTTTATTTTATCGAAATTTTAGACTATTAATTCTTACTATTTGTTTGATTATCTTTTGGGGTATTTCTTCTTATCAATTATTGCCCCGCATGGAAGATCCAGAAACAATTAATCGCTGGGCTTCAATTACGACTCAATTGCCTGGAGCTAGTGCCGATCGCGTTGAATCTTTAATCACAGATAAGATTGAATCAGAATTATTGGAGATTGAAGAAATCGGGACAATCGACTCAATTTCTCGACTAGGAGTTTCGGTCATCGCTGTGGAGGTAGACTACAAGATTACTGATGTTGAGAGGGTAAAATCTCGCATCCGCGATCGCCTGGAGGATGTTACCAGTCAGCTACCAGAAAATGCCTTACCTCCAGAATATGAAGACGAGGTAACAGGGTCGCGGACTCTAATTGTGGGACTATCTTGGAACTTAGAATCTTCTCCTAACTATGGCATTTTACGTCGTCTGGCTAAAAACTTACAAAAAGACTTGATTGCTATTAGCGGTACAGAGCAAGTCGATCTATTTGGCTCCGCCCAAGAAGAAATTGCCGTCGAAATCGATCCTGCCAAGCTGGCTAGTTTGGGCATGACTCCTCAAGATTTATCCCAACAAATTCGCCTCAGCGATGCCAAGGTATCGGCAGGACAGCTATATAGCAGCGCCAACGATATTTTACTGGAAGTAGATAGCGAACTTGACTCTACCGAAAGAATCCGCAAAATCGCAGTTCGCTCTGGCGATCGCGGTCAGTTTACGCGCCTAGAAGATATTGCCACAGTCAACAAAGGAGTTGTCGAACCTCATACAGAAATGGCTTTAGTTAACGGCAAGCCAGGTATACTTCTGGCGGTGGCGATGAATGCCGACCAAAGAATTGATCGCTGGAGTGCTGCTGCTAAACGAAAAATTGCTAAGTTCGAGCAGCAGTTAACTACGGGAGTAGATCTAGAGATTATTTTCGACCAAAGCATTTATGTCAACCAGCGTCTCAATGGACTATTTATCAATCTGTTGCAGGGAACTTTACTGGTTATAGCTAGTAGCTTTCTGATGATGGGATGGAAATCTGCTGTAGTTATCGGTTCGACTCTACCGCTTTCGATTCTGATGGTATTTGGCGGGATGAACTTATTCCAGATTCCGATGCATCAGATGTCGGTGACGGGACTGGTAATTGCTTTGGGCTTGTTGGTCGATAATGCGATCGTGGTAGTGGACGAAATTAACCGAGAGCTAAACCAGGGTATTAGACCCCACAAGGCGATCGCTAAAACGATCCGCTATTTAACTGTTCCTCTCCTAGCCTCGACTCTCACTACTGTCTTAACTTTTCTGCCTGTAGCCTTAATTTCTGGTGCTACAGGTGAATTTGTCAAAACGATCGCCTTTGGAGTCATCTTAGCTTTAGTTAGTTCCCTGTTTCTCACCTTAACTATCGTTCCTGCTCTGATGGGCAGATTAAATAGCCTTACCAATCGCCGCCAAATGAGTAGGGCAGATTCTTGGTTAAATAGAGGGATTTCTCACGATAAAATAACTCAGATTTATACTCTGACTTTAAGACACATCCTCAGAAAACCAGTATTAGGTATTATTCTCGCTCTAATTTTGCCAGTTACAGGGTTTGCTATGGCAACGGGTTTAGAAGAGCAATTTTTTCCGCCCGCAGAGCGAGATCAGTTTCAAATTGAGCTACAGCTATCTTCTTCTGCTGCTCTAGAAGAGACCAAAGCCAATGTTTTACAGGTAAATTCTCTGCTGCAAAATCATCCAGAAATAGTCAGCTTTCATTGGTTGTTAGGCAGGAGTGCGCCAAAATTCTACTACAACTTGAATGAAACCATTGAAGATTTGCCCAATTATGCTCAAGCTCTAGTGCAGGTTAATTCCCCTCAAGCAACAACCCAGCTAATTCAGGTTTTACAGACAGAACTAAACTCTGCTTTGCCCAAACCGCGAATTCTAGTCAGACAATTAGAACAAGGTCCTGTAGTCGATGCGCCAATTGAATTACGTCTTTCTGGTTCTGACTTAGACATACTGCAAGAATTAGGCAACCGTATTCGGTTAGAAATAACCAAAGTCGATCATGTTGTTGATACGAGAGCCGCTCTCGACAAAACCTCGCCCAAATTTAAATTAAATTTAGATGCTGCCGAAGTCGAATTGGCAGGTCTAGATAATACGGCGATCGCCCGCCAGTTAGCTGCTAATCTTGAAGGTATTGTGGGCGGCTCGGTACTAGAAGATACGGAAGATTTGCCCGTGCGGGTACGATTATCTAATTCTCGTCGCGGAGATCTAGAACAGATTGCATCTCTCAATCTCCTCACTAACGATGTTTCAGGAGGGGCAGGCATTTCTACTGTTCCTTTAGGTGCAGTCAGCGAAATCGAACTGGTTTCGGAACTAAGCACTATCTCTCGTCGCAATAGTCAGCGCATCAACAACATTCAAGTTTTTATCGAGGCTGGCACTTTACCCTCAGTGGTATTAAAAGAAATCAAAGAACACCTGGCAACTAGTAATTTTGAGCTGCCGCCAGACTATCTTCTAGAGTTTGGCGGCGAGCAAGCCGAACGAGACGAAGCAGTGGGCAATCTCTATTCGATCTTTGGTCTAGTTTTAATCTTGATGATTGCGACTCTGGTACTTTCCTTTTCTTCTTTTCGTTTAGCCGCAATTATTGTGGTTGTCGCCGTCTGTTCCATTGGACTAGGGTTGTTTTCCCTCTGGCTATTTAACTATCCTTTTGGATTTATGGCAATTCTAGGTACAGTCGGTCTGATTGGCATTGCCATCAATGATTCGATCGTCATTTTAGCCGCTCTTAATTCTCAAATAGCTGCCCGTCAGGGTAATCGCCAAGCCATAGCTCAGGTAGTCATCGACTCTACCCGTCACATTCTGACCACCACAATTACTACTATCACTAGTTTTATTCCGATCCTAGTTTTTGGTGGAGAATTTTGGCGACCCTTAGCCATATGTATTGTGGGCGGAGTCGGCGGTGCAACCTTCATTGCGCTTTTCTTCGTACCCTGCACATACCTACTATTAGTTAAGCACCATCAACCTACTCCACGAAAACCCCAAAAACTCTCATCCCATCATCGTATTACCTCACGAAACATCGCCCATAAGATCTAGAACACTTTTGCTCCTGTGTGGTCGATAGCTAGAGATCGCACTTCTGCGGTAATATCCATTTCTGCCCAGGCTGCTCTCATCGACTCCCTGACTGACTCGGCTTGTTCTACATTGGTTAATGCTAGTAATGTAGGTCCTGCACCACTAATCACTACGCCATAAGCACCTGCGGCGATCGCTGCTTGCTCTACCTGTTGATATCCCGTAATCAACCGCTGGCGGTAGGGCTGATGCAGTTTGTCGGCTAGGGCAGTCTGAAGCCAGTCAATATTATTGGTTTCCAAAGCCTTCAGCAACAATCCCATGCGCGAAATATTAAAAATCGCATCACTGCGGCTATAGTCGTTAGGCAATACCAAACGAGCTTCTCTCGTAGAAAGTTCAAAATCGGGAATTGCCACTACGGGGACAATCTCCTGATGCCAAGGAATGGGGCAAACTTGCCATGTTCCTCGATCTTCCACCGAGAGAAGACAGTTACCCAGCAAAGCGGGGACAACGTTATCTGGATGCCCCTCTAGGGCGATCGCCATTGCCATAATCTCCTCGTGTTTGAGAGGATTTCCCGCCAGACTATTAGCGCCCAGCAACCCCCCAACAATTGCCGTAGCCGAACTGCCCAAACCCCGCGAGAGAGGAACCCCCAGCTTGATTGTGATCTCCAAATTCGGTGGAGATTGCTCAATCTGCTGATACAAATAAAGCATGGCACGATAGAGAAGATTATTTTCCCCCAGCCCTACCTTAAAGGCTTCTGCCCCCTCAACCATAATTTTCAATTTGGTTTCACTCTCAACCACCACAAACTGAAACTCATTTGACATGGTTAGAGCCGCACCAAGACAGTCGAAACCGACCCCAATATTGGCGGTAGTAGCAGGGACAATCACCTTAACCTGGTTCATATTTTCTCGTCAATAAACCTACAGGTTAAAGTCTAAACCGATTCGAGAACCATTGTTTACTGATTACTGATTACTGATTAGCGATCGCCGTTCACCTCTCACCTCTCACCTTTTACCTCTTACCTCTTACCTCTTACCTCTTACCTTTTACCTCTTACCTCTTACCTTTTA
>JBCBWB010000132.1:0-14332 GCA_039817275.1 Cyanobacteria bacterium J06648_1
GTTTCCTGTTCCGTGAACTCGGTAACAGGATTAGAAGGTATTTCTTCTACAGTTTGAGTTTCGTCCAAATCTAGTTCTAAGTCTAAATCGGCATCCGCCTGGTTTTCAACTCGACCTCTTTTTCCTGCTAGGTTTGCTGCTGCTGCTGCGCCACCTGCGAGGGCTGCGCCACCTGCTGCTAATCCCGCCGCACCCATTCTCGATGTAGTGCCTACTGCACCTTCGGCCATATTAGCCAAATTGCCACCGTTGACGTTAGTCCCGACCGGGGGGACATTGCCGCCACCAGACATGCCTGGGACGCTAATTCCACCTTCAGGAGAATTAACATTAGGCACATTACTCAGGGCTGGTTCGTGATCGCTTTTAGCTCCTCCACCAAAAATAGCTTTTGCTCCTACCAAGAGAGGAATTGCTAGGAGTGGCAAGAGCCAGAGCCACCACCGACCCTTTTTTGCCGCCACTTCAGTTTCTTCTGCTCCTTCTGTTGTTTCATTAGGAATAACTGTTTCTCCCTCAGTTCCTGCTGATGACAGAGGCTCACCACTACCGTCAAGAGCGGGATTGACTGTACCGCTTTCTTCTAAATCAGAATTGACCGTACCACTGCCATCCAAATCAGAATTGACTGTACCGCTTTCTTCTAAGTCGGAATTGACTGCACCACTACCATCCAAATCAGAATTGACCGTACCACTATCTTCTAAATCGGAATTGACCTCAGTATCTACATCAGCATCGGCAACTACATCGTCAGAGTTGTCCGCTGTCGCTTCTGTATCTACATCTGCGCTATCTGCGCTATCTGTCCCCTCGGCATCAAGTTCCAGTTCAGTATCTTCGGCATCGGCAACTACATCGTCAGGATTGTCCGCTGTCGCTTCTGTCTCTACATCTGCACTATCTGCGCTATCTGCGCTATCTGTCCCCTCGGCATCAAGTTCCAGTTCAATATCCTCGGCATCGGCAACTACATCGTCAGGGTTGTCCGCTGTCGCTTCTGTCTCTACATCTGCATCATCCTCAGGTATGGTGGCAGTATCTGCTGTATCTAAACCATTCTCGCCCGCCAAACCTGCTCCTACCGCAGGAGCGATCGCCGTTACTGCCGCAGTAGAGATTGAACCAACTCGATCAGCAACTATTTCCTGCCCGCCTTCACCAGTGGCATATCCTAGATATGCTTGAGCTGCCTCACTGGGAGTCCCCTGATAGACAAGACTAAAAGGCTGGGAAAAGGGATATCTTTGGTCGTCGGGCTGAGTCTGATGCATAGTGACGATTTTGACATCATCACGACCGATCACATCGTTGGCTACCGCGTAGCCAATACCGTCATCGCCAAGTTCAGCAATCATTGCCTCTGTGCTGTCTGACTGTACCTGCTGCGCCGTTGCTCCAGTGATAAATTCTGCCGACTGAAATACTGGATAATTGGGAAAAGCTGTTCTCGTATCATTACTATCGGGCAGATCCACCAGTCTGATTGCCCTGGATGCGCCACCTATTTCTGACCAGTTGGTAATTTCTCCGCGAAATATTTGAGAAAACTCCCCGATTGTTAAGTTGCCGTCATAGGGATTATTTTTGGAGACAACAATCGCAATTTTTTCGCGGCTAACTGGTACCGAAATCAATCCTTGCGCTTTTTCCTGGGCAGTTAAAGAACGACCAATCGCCGCCAAATCAACGTTTCCCTCAACGACATTTTGTAGGGCTGTACCTGAATCTTGAACATCAATCTCTACTGCCGCATCAGGATATTTAGCCGCAAAACTGTCATTTAAGCTTGAGGTAATGCCGTTAGTGCTGTTCGAGGCAGCAATGCTAATTTCTGCATCTTCTGCTAAGCGATCTGGTACGGCGAATGTAGTGGGGGCGGCATCAGATTGAGCTAACAGAAAAGCTTTTGCTGGTTTTGAAACTCCAACAAAAGTTAGCAATATCGCTAATGTAACTACAGAGTTATGTTTTTTATGTAACATTTCAGGTCTAAATTTTATCTGATTATTTGGCGATTAATTATAAAGGGCTGATCCCTTATATCTGCATAAGAGTCAGGATGTTTTAAGTATTTCTTTTTAAGTAGAAACACTTCTCCTATTTTGGCTAACTAATACTACCAAAAAGCTAAAATTATTTCCAGAATTTTGTGCTTTATTTCCTTGCCTTTAAGGTATTTTGTTACAAAAGATAATCATTGTTCTTAATTGAGTAATTAAAGCCGTAAACTGCTCGTATTTGGAGTTTTGTCGGTTGATTATCAAGACTTGCTAGCTGAGATCACAGATTGATGAATGCTTGAAATTCGCAGAATAAAGCGAAAGGCAAATTGCTGTAGCTAAAGACTGTTGATCTTGTCATGAACTCATTAACCAAGTTGAACTTAAAAAAAATCTGAAGATCTTTTATTTGAATCTTCAGACGCTTGAGAAAATTATTAGGTTTAAGAGTTTTTAACTTTGAGCAGATTTAATTCTGCCAGAAATAGATACGGTTTCGGCAACCGTAGATACCATAGCTGCGGCTAGCTGTTCTGGAGACACTTTAAAAGGTAGTCGATGGATATCTGACTGAGGCTGAGTGGCGATCACCGTTACTAAGCGAAGTTGAGCCAGAGTAATCTCTCCTAAACCCAGATCCTCTAAAGACTTGGGTAAGCCGATTTCACCGTAAAATTGCAATAGCTGCTTTCTTGCCGAAGCTGCAAGCTGATTGCCCTGCACCATTTCTTCTAGCCTGAGCTGTACTAAAATGCCGTAGGCTACTTTTTCCCCGTGGAGTACATCATGAGCTTCAGGCAAATGAGTCAAACCATTGTGTACGGCATGAGCCGCCACCGTACGGCAGTCTGCCCCACCAATACCACCAATTACTCCTGCCAGCAGGACTGTTGCGTCAACTACTTCCCGCCAGGCATCACTATGATTGTCTTGTAAGGCGATCGCTGACTTTTGGAACAGAATATCCCGTAAAACCCTCGCCTGCTGCACCGCTGAAATGAGCAGGGTCGCCCTAGAATCACCGCTGCTAACAGAGGCTTCATACCATTTGGCGATCGCATCACCAATTCCCGCCACTAAAGTTCTTTGGGGTGCAGTCCGTATCAGCCCATAATCAAGAATCAGCAGGTCGGGACAGCGACTCAGGCTCACATCATACTGGAATGCTCCTGCTTCGGAGTAGACGTTAGATAAAGCCGTCCAGGCAGCGCAAGTCGCCCCCGAAGTCGGCACGGTAGCAATGGGCAAGCCACACTTATATGCCACCAATTTTGCCATGTCGAGGGCTTTGCCACCACCAACACCAATAATCAGATCTGCCTGATGTTCCTCGACCGCCGTTTTTAGTCTGGCAAGAGAAGATTCGGCACAATCTGGACTGTAGTTTGCTGTCTGCCAGGATAATGAGACAGACTGAGGGAGAGATTCAAAAGCTGTCGCCACCGTAGCTAAAGTTTGATTTCCCCCCACAATTAGCGGACGCACTCCTAAAGCGGCAATCTCTCGACCAGAATTGACTAGACAATTCTCGCCCCGCAGCACTCTCGCCGGTGCGATCGCTAAAGGACTATAGTTAATTACTTTAGTGTTAGATGTAGTATTGGCTTGATGACTCATATAAATTTGGCAGTTGCATTACTCTAGCTGGGCAGGGAAGGCAATTGAGCTACATTTTTATCGAAGATTTCGATCTCAATATCTCGGCTCGTACGGCTGACAATCGAACGCTGGGCTGTTCCCAAAAATAAAGGTCGAGATACTCCAGGTTCGGGATGTAGTACAGTTCTTAACTTAATGGTAAAGCGATCGTTGCCCCCTGTTCCTGTCCTTCCATATGAGTATAGATCCGTTGCTGCCTGAATCAGCGTTGGCTCAATGGCGGATTTCTCTATTGCGGGAGATACGGCTACCACGGCTTGATTGGCACCATTATCATAAATTAGGGCATAGCGAGCCGCCCCAGGAATCTCTGCATGGGGAAACAAGCCCAAACCGAGGGCAAAAAATCCTGCTGCCAACACCCCCATAAAGCTGGTGACACCAACCATCCGAAAGCGCCAGCCCCAGCCCCAAACAAAGGCAGCGATCGCCACTACCAGACAGGCAACCGTGCCGATCCCCAACCACCTGGCACAGGCAAAAAGCTCGATATTACTAAACATGCTGATTATATTTCTTCCAAACTGATCCAGACTTGCCACAAAAAAACTAGAGACTGAATAATTTTACTTACACAACCTCTAGATTCAGAATAATATTATTTGTGCTGCCTCAGGGCTTTGAAGTCAGCAAAAATCATTAAATTTAATTTATTGCCGCCTATTGACCATCGCCAGAAGGAAGACTGTCGCCCCAATCTTCGACAGCATTACCCGCATCATCAATGCCCTGTTCGATACCGTCTTTAGCATTACCCGCAGCATCTTCAACACCTTTGCCCAGACCTTTCGCACCGTCTTCAACGGCACCAGCAGCATCTTCGGCACTATTTTTTAATCCGTCAAAACCGTCTTTGACCGCATCGCCAGCATCGTTAACGTTTTGTTCGATTCCTTCGATACCATCTTGAGATCCTCCATCGACAGCGTCAGGAGTTTCGATAGTCTGATTGCCAGCACAAGCAGTAAAGACGAGGGACATTGCCACAAATGCAGGAACAGCCAAGTTTTTAAGATTCATCATATTTAGGTTTAAGACAATTAATGAGACTACTATGTGATACTCGATATTTTGCTAAGAGTCAAAGTAACTTATCTATTTGAGAGGCTAGCTAATATACTTAGCCACGCCCTACTTCAGCAAAAATCTTTGCTAGTATATCACCTGCTCCCTGTGCCTTTAATTTACCCGCTAATTCTAGCCCTAACGCCTCAGATTCTTTCCTGCTACCGCTGACGCTGTCTCGGAGTAATTGCTTGCCGTCAAGACTAGCAACCATGCCGATTAAGGTTAAATTATCACCATCAATTTGAGTATTGACGCCAATCGGCACCTGACAGCCACCTTCTAACTCCCTTAGAAAAGATCTTTCTGCCAAAACGCGATCGCAACTGTCGGCATCTTCCAAAACTTTGAGGATCTTCAGAATTTCCTCGTCTCCCTCACGGCATTCAATTCCCAATGCACCCTGTCCCACAGCATGAAGAGAAATGTCAGGGGAAATATTTTGGTGAATGCGATCGCTCATATCTAATCTTTGCAAACCTGCTACAGCAAGGATGATTGCATCATACTCTCCTGCATCTAGCTTGGCTAGACGGGTATTAACGTTACCCCGAATATCCTTAAACTCCAGATGGGGAAAGTGATGACGTAGCTGCGCCAACCGTCTGAGAGAAGATGTACCAACTACCGCTCCTGGGGGTAAGGTTTCTAGCTGCTTATCTTTATTTTTTTCATGCACGACTAAAGCATCGGCAGGGTCAACTCGTTTGCTTACGCAACCCAGCATCAAACCTTCTGGTAAGTTAGTCGGCAGATCCTTGAGCGAATGGACGGCAAAGTCGGTAGAATTGTTGAGCATTCCCACTTCCAACTCTTTGGTAAACAAGCCCTTATCACCAATTTTCGCCAGGGGAACATCAAGAATCTTATCCCCTTTAGTACTCATTTCCTCAACCTCAAAACTGATATCGGGAAAATGCTTTTCTAACTCAGCTTTTACCCAGTAAGTTTGCACTAAAGCAAGCTGGCTTTTGCGTGTGCCAATCCGAACAGTACGCTTATCAGTTTCAACGGTGGATGTCATAGGAAGTATGCTAAAAAAATCAAATAATCACCCAATCTAGAGTATCGTAATTCCCGATAGCAATTGATTAATTTTTGTTTGCTTATTAATCGCCTCTATCTACAAAAATAAGTTGAGCGCCCAATTGGTTTTCAGTTATTAACTCTGAAAAATCTTCTCTGCACCATAGCGTCTTCTGGGCGAAACATTCCCAAGCTTGTCTACCCCAACAAAACCGATCTACCTTGTTAATATCGAGCTTATTCCCTAAACTTTTGTCTAATACTCAAATTTATCTATCCCTAGTATCCCTGCTGGCTGTCTATGTCGCCTGGAATTTGGGGGCAAACGATGTCGCCAACTCCATGGGGACATCAGTGGGTTCTAAAGCCATTACCCTTACTCAAGCGATTATAATCGCTGGCATTTTAGAATTTACAGGGGCGGTCGTATTTGGCAAGCAGGTGTCTGCTACCCTCGCCACCAAAGTAGCCAATCCAGTTCTGTTTGCCGATACTCCTCAGACTTTTTTGCTGGGGATGGTATCTGTATTGCTCGCCTGTGGGATTTGGTTGCAGGTAGCTACTAGCCGTGGTTTACCCGTTGCCTCCTCCCATGCCGTAGTTGGCGCGATCGCTGGATTTAGCTGGATAGCTATTGGACAAGAGGCGATCGCCTGGAACAACATTGGCTTAATTTGTCTGGGTTGGATTATTACTCCCGTGGTTAGTGCGATCGTCGCCGCTAGTTTATACAGTCTGCTGCGTTACTGGCTATTCGAACAGGATGATACTCTCCAGCAAATACTTGAATGGATTCCTTGGCTGAGTGCTGCTTTGATCGCTATATTTGGCATCATTGTCCTACCTACTATCGTTCAGCTACCAGTATTTAACTATCTTCCCCTACCCAAAAGAACAGTTAGTCTCGGTATTGGTTTTTTAGCCACGGGAGGCATAATCAACTATGCCTGGTACAAATTTAAAGATTATCGTCAGCGAGAAATCGAAATTAGAATTTTAGAGCGATTAATGGGCAAATATCAGATAATAAGTGCCTGTTTCGTGGCGTTTGCCCACGGTTCTAATGATGTCGGCAATGCGATCGCCCCTCTGGCGGCTATAGTATTTATTCTCAATACTGGGGTGGTGCCGATCAACAGTTTAGATATCCCCCTCTGGGTCTTAATTTTGGGGGGAGTCGGGATTGTTGCGGGTTTGGCAGTGCAGGGAAAGAAAGTAATTGCTACCGTAGGGGAAAATATTATTTCTCTGGTTCCCAGTACGGGGTTTTGTGCCGAACTTGCTACCGCCAGCACGATCTTAATTGCCTCCCGCATTGGTTTGCCCGTCTCTACTTCCCATGCCCTAGTTGGTAGCGTCATCGGCATTGGTTTAGCTTCTCGCAATCAGGATGTTAAATGGGAGACGATTAAGTCTGTGGTACTCGCCTGGGTGGTAACATTACCCGTCGCGGGTTTATTGGGCGCGGGAATTTTTTCTTTACTGTTGTTACTTCCTGGATTTAGCTAAGATCAATCTCTTCATAAATACTCTCCAAGCCAATTTCGAGATCCAAACTAGCAAAAGCAAAACTGTCAGCTTGAGCTTTATACTCGCTCAACCACCAGCGTCCATCATCTGCTTTAGCGTATTGTTTTACTCCATACTGATATTGGTCTACCAGAATATATTCAGCAAAACTGGGAATAGAACGATAATAATCGAACTTGTCTCCTAAGTCGTAGTTTTTAGTACTTTTCGATAGCACCTCAACAATCATTGTGGGGTTAATCACCGTATCATGACGCTTATCTTGCAACACGGGTTGCCCTTCGATTACCATTAGATCGGGATAAGTATAAATACTAAACTGAGGAATCCAGAGACGTAAGTCCGTCATAAAAACTTTGTAGCCCTTACCTCGCAAAGCAAGCTTTAAAAAGGTATAGAAGTTGCCCGCAATATCGTTATGATTTGGAGTGCCTCCCGTCATGGCTATAATCTTTCCCGCAATATATTCATGTCGGACTTCTGATTCCTCAGACAGCGCCAAATATTCTGTGGTGGAATAGTCAGTGCGTTGCGTCTCCTGGTTTACTGCAATCATAAATCGACCTTTACTGCATCTCCTTAAGTTTAAGACGATCGCATTTATTTCGCTTCCAGTTCTATTGTTTTATAGTTGCGATCGCTCCAAACCTCAGACATCTAAAGTAAGAATTGTAAGAGTAGAGAGCCAACACTGCCCATAAACTTACCAATCTGTCCGTGTCCTCCTTCCCGAGCTGCCAGATTTTCTTCTGCCTCTTGGATCATTGCCATTTTCTGCTGAAAATTGGTTGCCGTTTGTAAACCCAACTCATGTTCTTGTTCGGTGAATAAATCTACCGCCATTTGAGTATTGCGATCTGCGGCGGCTCGATAGTCAAAGTTATATTGGATAATTGCCAAACCTAAGTAGGCTGGGGCTAATTCTGAATTTAGGGCGATCGCTTTTTTGTAATTGGCGATCGCATTCTTATAGTTGCCGTTTTCTGCCTCTCGTACTCCCCAACGATGGAACTGCTCTGCAGTGGCTGCGGTGGTAGCTAGTCCCTTAACTCCGTCTAAATGCGCCGAATTTAGGTCTACTCCAGTCAAGTTGGCATTACTGAGATAGGCATTTCGCAAATCTGTACCCAGTAAATTTGCCCCAGAAAAGTTGGCTCCAGTTAGATTAGCGCCGTGTAGGGATGCACCCGCCAGATTTGCCCCTGCTAAGTTGGCTCCCTTTAAGTTTGCCTGACTCAAGTTGGCACCTGCCAGATTAACACCGACCAAATCTGCACCGACCAAATTTGCCTGTACTAAGCCAGCATCGCTCAAGTCGCATTCGGAACATTTCTTCGTGGCTAAAAGTTGATTTAGATCTCTCAAATTTTCTGCTTGAACTGGCAGAACGACAGCACCAAAAATAGCGATTACGGCTAAAAATTGCAGTTTCATAAACTTTAAAATAGAACAAAGATGCCGCCATTTTAGCCTTTGTTCTAACGATCGGCTTGCGGCTATAGCTACTGTTAAGCGATCGCTCTATATCTGCCTTGAGATCCCCCAGAGCTTGTCCTACTTTTGATTTAACTCTTGGGATCTAGGGCATCCCTCAACCCATCACCAATGTAGTTGATACTCAAAACAGTCAGAAAAATTGCCAGCCCAGGGAAAATTGCCATATAAGGAGCAGATTCAAGATAGTCTTTGGCATCAAACAACATTCGTCCCCAGGTAGGTACATCGGGAGGGAAACCCAAGCCGAGAAAGCTGAGGGTAGACTCGGTCAGAATAGCATTGCCAACGGCTAAAGTTGCGGCGACGATAATCACGCTTAGGACATTGGGCAATAGATGAAGCCAAATCAGTCTAGCTGGCTTGGCACCAATCGCTCTCGCGGCACTAACAAATTCCATCTCTCTGAGCTTGAGAAAATTAGCCCGAACCAGTCTGGCTACAGACATCCAGTTTAAACCGCCGATCAGCAGTACGATCAGGATAAATATCCCTAATTCTGCCCCCGCTATTTTTTTTATTGACTCGCGAAATAAATAGACGATCAGGAGCAGCAAAGGTAGCTGGGGTAATGCCAAAAACAAGTCAGTAATCCGCATTAAGACTCCATCGACGATTCCCCCATAAAAACCAGCGATCGCTCCTACTAACGTGCCGAGTAGAACTGCCACTGCCATCGAAGCTATCCCCACGCTCAAGGAAACTCTTCCTCCCTGTAAGATGCGAGCTAGCTGATCTTGACCTAAAGCGTCTGTCCCAAAAGGATGTGACCAGCTAGGAGGTGCCGCAGCAGCTAAGAAATTTATCTGATCGATTGGCACTTGATAAAACCAAGGCGCAAATACGATTGCCAAAACGATGATGGTGATCACAATCAAACCAAATACCGCAGAGCGATCGCGCTGGAATTTGCGCCAGACATTTTGCCGTAAATTATTTTCAGTCCGCTGTTTGATTATTGACACTAAGTCTTGATCGCGCTGATTTTCACTATTAAACAAGTTCTTAAGAATCTCACTTTAGCAAATTTTGATTTTCTGGCAATCACCAAGCAAAAAATATAGTCTCCAGCCGCTAGAAAATGACACACTTTTGGAGTCTACAAGATAATTAAAATTACATTAAATAATTTATCATTTATCCCTAAATAACTATACATTTTCTAAAGTAATCTCATTTGTATTATGCAAAGTAATCTAACTGTGGAAAATATAATCGGCAAAGGTAATTTTGCAGCTGATAGTAATTTTTAAATTTCATTTTCTAGTCACAATTAGCAGGATGGGTGAATCATAAATCTAATGTTCGATTTTGAGACTGCATCGGCAAATCAACTATTGTCAGCCATACCTTCTTCTAGCTACCAAGAACTATCTCTTTTTCTGGAGGAAGTAGACTTGACTTCTGGGGAGATTGTCCACTCATCCTCTCAAATTATCGCCGAGGTTTATTTCCCTCTCACTACTGTCTTCTCTTCGGTGATTAAAATGGCAGATGGCTCTACGGCTGAGGTTGCTCTGGTGGGCAATGAAGGTCTAGTTGGTCTTTCGGCTATTTTTGGTAACGCCCTGGCTACCAGCAATTCTTTTGTGCAGATATCGGGAAAGGCAATTAAGCTGCCAACGTCGATAATTCAGCAACAGTTTCAAAAAGATAGCGCACTACAGCAACAGTTGCTACTTTACACCCAGGCATACATCGCTCAAATTTCTCATATTGCCGCCTGTAATTCACTCCATAATGTCGAACAAAGGTTCGCTCGATTTTTACTAATTGTTCATGACTGCATTGCCCAGGAAAAGTTACCTCTAACTCAAAAACTAATCTCCCTCATGCTAGGAGTGCGCCGCGCCAGCATTACAGAAACCGCTATTTCTCTTCAGTCTCGTCAGATCATTCGCTACAGTCGGGGCAAAATTACGATCTGCGATCGCCATCAGCTAGAAAAGATCGCCTGCGAATGTTATGGCAAAATCAAGTCTGACTATCGCGATCTGATGCGATAAAAATTGTTAGATAATATTTAGAAATGTAAACTTAAGTGCAATAGCGAACCGATAGGGTAATTTCAGTTCTGTATAATCCTTAACGAATCAAGCGAATTATGAGCATGTACGCCTTGTAATTGTCGCAGATTACTCCGCGCACAAAGCAAAGCTTTGCCAGTCTCCTTCGGAGACGATGAGGGCGGTGCTTACGCACCTGACCGTCCGAAGGACGGCACTGGACGCATTCGCGTCTGCGCCTCGCAAACGACGGAGCCTGCTGTGACCGTTGGTCAGATTCAAACAATTGGAAGCCGACTCTCAGGTAGCAAGACAGAAGATTAATTCCGTTGGAGCAGAGACTCGGTGTTTTTTGCTTCAATTCAATTAATTCAGGCTGTTTCATAAAATAATGAGTGATCGTGTAGACTTCCCCGTTAATCAACTATTAGCAGCTTTGCCCTCAGCTGAATATGACCGTCTCGTTAATCACTTGAAGCCAGTTAATCTAACTGGAGGAGAAATTCTCTTAGAACCCAACGAACCAATTAAAAAGATTTACTTTCCTCAGCGAGCAATGATCTCCCTTGTATCGATTATGATGGATGGCTCAACTACAGAGATCGGGTTGATTGGTAATGAAGGAATGATTGGTCTACCTGCTATTTTGGGCGGTAATTCGACGACAAGCAGGACAATAGTCCAGGTTTCGGGTACGGCATTAGAAATCTCAGCCGAAATTGTTAAACAAGAGTTTCAGCGGGGCGAAAGGCTACATCAATTATTATTACTCTATACTCAAGCATTACTGACTCAGGTTTCTCAAAGTGCCGCCTGCAATCGCCAGCATAATATTGAAGAAAGATTGGCACGCTGGTTACTTTCGGTTCAGGACTGTATCTTACAGGATGAATTGCCCTTGACCCAAGAATTTATTGCCAATATGTTGGGTACGCGCCGTTCGGGGGTTACTGTTGCGGCTGGTATCCTGCAGCAAGCAGGCATAATTCGCTATAGCCGCGGTAGAATTACAATTCTCGATCAAGAGGCATTAGAAGCAACCGCTTGTGAGTGCTATCAGCTAGTACAGAATGAATTTATGCGCTTACTCGGCTCCCGTCGAGGATAATAAGGTACAGTAGCGTACTGAACTTAGCGACATTAATGTGCGATGCTAGGTGTAGGTATGTAGCATCAAGAAAAAGTTATCGACAAAAAACAAGAATCATTAAAGTCTTGCATACTCAAAGGATGCTGTCCCCGTTGCTTATCTAAAAAGATTGAGTACCGCGAATTTCTGACCAATCAAAGATTTGGCTTTAAGTGCAACAACTGTGGCTGGCAAGATGAGTTTTCGGTTACAGAATTATTGCAGTTTGCTAATCGCTGGATTTAGCTAAATTCGAGCAATTGTAGACAACAAAATTATCTGGTCGGTCTAAGTGTGGCTATAATAATAGATTGTGAAACATATTTTAAGGTAAATCATGGGTCGTAAATGTACAATAACGGGCAAAAAAGCCAATAACGCCATGGCGGTGTCTCACTCTCACCGTCGGACGAAGAAACTACAGCACGTCAACCTACAGTGGAAAAGAGTATGGTGGGCAGAAGGCAATCGCTGGGTAAGATTACGCTTATCTACCAAGGCGATTAAAACTCTGGAAAAAAGAGGCATTGGGGCAATGGCAAAAGAAGCTGGGATTAATCTCAATAAATACTAAAGAGGTTTTTATCAATCCTAAGAAAAAACTGAATATGTCGAGTTTTGGCAGCTTCCATTCTAATTGGTGATTCTAATTGGCGATCACAATTATTGTTTGGAGGCTGCAATTTTATTGGTTTCCAGCATCAGATTTGGCATCATCACCTAATCAAAAACAACTGCCTGAGATGTGGCGATCGCAATTGCCTGGGGCAAGATCAGGTGTTCCTGAGTCTGAATTCGGGCGTGAAGAGTATCTAAAGTATCATCTGCCAAAACGGGAACGGCAGCCTGCATAATTATCTCGCCGCTATCAACTTCGAGGCTAACTAAATGTACGGTACAGCCTGTAATTTTGACTTTGGCTGTCAATGCTTGTTCAATCGCTCTAATCCCTTTAAAACTGGGTAATAAACTGGGGTGAATATTGATTACTCGCTCAGGATAATTATTGAGCAAAACCTGGGTGATAATTCGCATCCAGCCTGCCATGATTACCCAGTCTGCACCATAGGCTTGGAGGACGGCAACAATTTCATGATCCAAATTCTCACGACTTTTATATTGGCGATGGTCAATTAGCACCGTGGGAATATCGTACTGCTGGGCTTTTTCCTTAACCTTAGCATCGGGATTATTGTAAATTAGAACCCTAATCTCAGCGTTGAGTTTGCCATCGGCGATCGCTTTTGCTATGGCAGCAAAGTTAGTGCCGCTACCAGAGGCGAGAACCCCCAACTGAATCGGGGCTGATTTGATGTTTTCTAAGCCTGAAGGCTGAGGAGAGACTAGTACTGTACCAGAATGCTCGTAATTATCTTGTGTAACTGATTCGCTCATTAGTTTTAACTTGACAGCCTACCTTGGCTAACATTGTCATAATTATTACTAATACACTTATCACGATTTCATTCAGCCAGTTTTTACTTTAGCTCCCCCAGCTCTAGCAAGAAGCTCCTATAGTAAACCCAGCCAGGCGAGCAAACCTTTGCCAGTAACATATTCAATAATGAGAATTGCGGCAAAGCCAATCATGGCAGCACGGGAGTTTAAACGCTCGGCATAGGAGTTAAAACCAAACTTGGGATCTTCAAGATCAGGAGTTTGACTAGGTTTCATTTCGCTTTTCATAAATTTTGTCCTGGGCTAGATCGTGTTTACAAAACTTTACTATCTTATTGTAGTCGATCGCCAGGGTTATTCTCGTAGACTAGAACACAAAGGGTTGAGGAAGAGGCATTTTGCTTTTTTAGGAAGTTGCGCGCAAAGTCGCAAAGGCGCAGAGAAATTTGTTTGATCTCTGAAGCGGCAATGCAGTTGCTTCTTACTTCTGATGATGCACCTCAATCACGGTATGGACATTTCCTCTGGGAGTAAAGTCGCCTTTGACCGTTGCTTTGAGTGGATTACAGGCTGCTACAAAATCATCCAGGATCTGGTTGACTACTTCCTCATGAGGGATATAGCGATCGCGATAGCTATTGATATAAAGCTTTAGACCTTTTAACTCGACTACAGTTTGATCAGGGGAATAGGTAATATAAATGGTGGCAAAGTCTGGGTATCCCGAAAAAGGACACTTACAGGTAAATTCAGGCAGAGTAATACTAACGTCGTATTCTCGACCAATGCGAGGATTGGGAAAAGTGATTAATTCCCCTTCGGCGATCGCTCTTTCGCCATATTTCATTTCCTCGTTAGCTGTTGGCTGATGCGGTGTGGTGGTCATTTTACAAGTGTCGATCAATAGTTTTACTTTTAAGTTTATCTGTCTTAGCCATGAGCCAATTTATTTATATCGCACTAAGCTGACACGATAACGCTGCTTCTTGGTTACGGATACCTCGCCGATTTCCAATCTGCCT
>JBCBWB010000133.1:0-14308 GCA_039817275.1 Cyanobacteria bacterium J06648_1
CGTCTCTACTGGTTCGTCCTGTACCTCCTGTTCCCCACTCAGGTCACTGGTAAAAATCACTTCTCCCACACCTTCAGCATTACGGTTGTCGGACTCTAACTCCAGTTGTCCCCGTAACTCGCCCCCCGCAAAGTCCGCAGTATGAAAATTATAGTAAAGGTCGCCCTCTAAACCTTCAGCTAAGATTTCCCCTGGGGCAAGACTCTCATTCGGATTTACTAAATCTAACTCAGAGATTTCTGTCTCAAACCCAGTTTCTCTGGTAGCAATATCCTCTGCCAAGTTTACGCTGGCAGCAACATCAAGATCGTCAAATCTAATCGTGTTTCTCTGTTCGTCATTCATAGTTATTACCTGTAGATGATCTGTGAATCTATTTCAACTCGATTGTCATCATCGGCTAGCCATGCAAAGTCTGACTGAGATTTAAATGAGTAAAAAATAGCCAATCTCTCAGCAAATTCTCATAATCTTCTTCAGGCTCGCCTTTTAAACTCAAATTGCGCTGCGACTTAGTAATGGTTGAGTTTATAACCTCTAACTGGCTTAATATTTAAAGGGACATTTATGGCAGATTGGAGCATGAATGGCGATCGCACGACCATAGAACAGACGAAAATATTGATTGTGGACGATCAACCCGACAATTTGCGGCTTCTGGCTCAAATATTAGTTGGAGAGGGTTATGAAGTCCGTAAGGCAATTAACGGTTCGACGGCTTTGATGGGGGTGAAAACCCTAATTCCCGACCTGATTTTGCTGGATATCAACATGCCTGGTTTAAACGGTTATGAAGTTTGCCAAAAATTGAAAAGCGATCGCGCCCTAAGACAAATCCCCATTATTTTTCTCAGCGCCTCCCAAGAGACAATGGACAAGGTTAAGGCGTTTGAAGTTGGAGGGGTGGACTATATCACCAGACCCTTTCAGGTACCCGAAGTATTGGCTAGGGTCAAGACTCAGATTGAGATTAAGCGATTGAACCAGATGAGAGAAAATTTGTCGAAAGCGATCGTCCACGACTTGAAAAATCCCCTATCTATTATCACTCTTGCCAGTAGTTCCTTAGAACGGCGAAAATGTCTAGAAGGCAAAAATTTAGAGTCTCTACAAACTATTAGCGCCACCGCTCGCAGGTTAGATTCTCTCCTCAACGACCTATTGATGGTGGCAAAGATGGATGCCAATCGCCTGATGCTGCATAAAACTGAAGTAGATATCAATCAGCTAATTTCGACTATTACGACTCACTTTAGAGTAGCTGCCCAAGCAAAGCAGATCGAGATAGTTGATGACTTGCCCAGCTTAGAGCGGCAAATCTCCGTCGATGCTAATCTCTTTCAGAGGGCGATCGAAAACTTGCTCTCCAATGCGCTTAAATTTTCTCCTGCTGGCAGTAATATTACCTTGCGTGTTACTTACCCCCAAACATCTGAAATGCTCGTTAGCGTCATAGACTGCGGCGTGGGAGTTAAGCCAGAATTCCATCAGCAAATTTTTGAATCCTACAATACGGGAGAATATGCCGAAGGAGTTTCGCAAATTGGTTTAGGGTTGAGCTTTTGCAAAATGGTCGCTAATGCTCATGGCGGTATGATTTGGCTCGAAGACAATCAACCCTGTGGCGCAATATTCAACCTGAAGCTGAATATCTAATCATGAAATACTCAAATTTTTGCTACTGACGAGTGAAGGCTAATTTATCTAGCTTCTACTTTTGTAATACAAAAATACAGTACATTATCTTTTTGGCGATCGCTATTTTGTTTGGAAGTTGAGGCTTCAAGAGCTGCCGCTGCGTCACTAAAGTATCGTTTACCTGAGAAATTTTCTCTTCGCTAATAGGACTCAAGCTGAAGCGATCGCTTCGATCTAAGAATAAGTATCAAAAATTGCGGGAATCGAGGCAGCGTCAGCGGACAGCACTACATTCACTACAAAAGTGTTGTTTATCCTAAACTATAGGTTGGGTAATATTACCTATTTATTTGCGGAAATAAATAAAAGTAATCATAATCTCTCATTTTTAACTATGAAATTTAAAAAATCACTAATTGCTATTTTAGTCAGTGCTATCTCTCTTACCTGGGCTAATATTACCTCTGCTCAAGAAATTAGAACCCTAGAAGATTATCTCGAACAGTGTATCCCCGAATCAGAAGACGATGAGCTTAATCCAGAATGCGATCGCCTCAGAGAAGCTAACGAAGCTAACGAGGTACGAGAAGATGAGGAACTAGAGGCAGTGGATGATTCCGCCGATCAAGATAACGGCATCGGCGGCTATGCAGGGATTAACCTAGGAATATTTTTCCCTGATATTGATGAATCTAGCGCAGTTTTTTCAGGGGATAATACAGACATCGGTGATGCCGCTTTTGGCAGCAGTATTTTTGCCGGTATTTCTTTTAGCCGTTATTTGGCGACGGATATCGAACTAGGAGCCTTAATCGGTGATATTGATTCCGATCTAGATGAAGATGAAAGCTATGTTTTGGGTACTTTTTTCCTCAATCCCAGGTTTTCTCTACCTTTAGGCAGCGATCGCCAAAGCGTGGCACTCTTCCTCAGTCCTGGGATCGGTATTTCTCAGTTAATCAGCAGCGTTGAAGATGAGGTAGATGATTTTGATCGCACTACCTTGATCGAAGATGATATTCGATTTACCTGGCAGGTTAAAGGTGGTGTCTCTGTACCCGTAAGCCGTAGATTTAGCGTTTTGGGTCAATTGAGATATGCTAGCCAAACAGGAGATGATGCGATCGACTATTTTGGAGCAGAATTAGGAGCAGGCTTCAATTTTTAATTAGTTTCTTTAAGAGCGGCGATTTCCCGAAATATTCCGAGCCATGTTGCGTAATCCAAAGAAATCCTGTGATCACCACCGAGAACTAGGGAGGAAAGATAAGATCGAGATTGTAATCAATACTTGTTGATGCTCTGAATCTTATGTCTGACAACGGTTCTAGTGCAGATATCGTGCCAATTAAATCCTCTGACTACTTTGTGGTGGGCATCGGTGCGTCAGCAGGGGGACTGCACGCCCTCGAAGAGTTTTTTGAACATCTCAATAGTGATACAGGGGCAGCTTTTGTCGTGGTGCAACATCTTTCACCTGATTTTAAAAGTCTGATGAAAGAATTATTGGCACGATGTACCCGCATGGAAATTTATCGAGTAACCGAGGGCATGGAACTACAGCCCAACTCTATCTATCTTATTCCCCCTGGTAAAAATCTGGTTTTAGAGCAAAACAAGCTGCACTTACTAGAGCAAAAAGATCGTCAGAATGGCGAACTCAATTTTCCCATTGATGTTTTCTTCGAGTCTTTAGCCCTTGCCAAAGAAACAAGAAGCATTGCGATAGTCTTATCGGGGACGGGTAGCGATGGTACAAAAGGCTTGAGGGCAGTTGATCGCGCTGGAGGATTTACTCTAGTTCAAGACCCTGCCACTGCCGAGTTTGATGGGATGCCGCGCTCGGCGATCACCACAGGGATTGTTGCCCGTATTCTGACTCCTGCTCAACTAGCTCAGGTAGTCTATCAGCTAGTCAACACAACATCCTTGACCCTCAGCCAACCACAATCTCCTAGTCTGTTTCCTCTCGAAAGTATCCAGCAGGTTACGGAAATTCTCGCTCGCCACAAAGCCACCGATTTTTCGCGATATAAAACCAGTACCCTCAGTCGCCGTATTCAGCGACGTTATTTAATTAGCGGCTGCAATAGTCCAACTGAATTTATCCGTCTTTTAGAAACTTCAGAGACAGAACGTTTGAGTCTCCGTCACGATCTCTTAATTAGCGTCACGCAGTTTTTTCGCGATCGCTCGGCGTGGGACTATTTAGCCCAAAATGTAATTCCGCAACTGCTCGCTCAGGCAACTCCCAAAACTGAGTTAAGATGCTGGGTCACAGCCTGCGCTACAGGGGAAGAAGCCTATAGTTTGGCAATGCTATTGGATGAAGCGATCAATCGTAGCGCTCAAGGGATCCGCTTTAAGATTTTTGCGACAGATATTGATGAAGTCGCCTTGGAGAAAGCAACTCAAGGTATTTATCCTGAAGCCGCGGTCAGTGAACTTGAGCCAGGAAGACGAGAACGTTATTTTGTCCAGAAAGATCGCTCTTGGCAGGTAGTTCGTCAATTGAGAGAAAAATTACTGTTTGCTCCTCACGATCTAACCAAAGATGTCGGGTTTACCCGCATGAATTTAGTCACCTGTCGCAATATTCTAATTTATTTTCAACCCCAGCTACAGCAACAGGTTCTCCGCAATCTCCACTATTCCTTAGTCAAGCAGGGGATTTTACTGTTGGGAGAAGCCGAAAATCTGGGTTATGTCGCCGATGAATTTCAGATTCTCGATAAAAAAGCAAAAATATATCAAAAAAAACGCGATATCAGATTAAACATTCCCTTCCGTAGCCGAGAAAAACTGCCGACTCAAGTCCCCCTTCATATACCGATCGAAACCCCTAACCGAGCGAGATTAGAGCCAATGCTTGATCGCGCCTTTAGTTCCTTTTTAGCCAAATATGAGGCAACCTGCTTTTTGGTAGATCGCCAGCACAAACTGTTCCATACCTTCAACGATGGGATTGAGGTGATAAAAATGCCCCAGGGCAAAATGACCACTGACATCACTAAGCTAATTATCAGTGACCTCCAGCTACCTCTAATTACTGCTCTACATCGCGCCAAAACCGAGCGATCGCCAACATCCTATCTGGGCATTAAGGCAAATCATTCAGGTCGTCTGCGCTATCTTAAGCTAGAAGTTACCTATAACGAAAGTAGCAAACTAGCCGACGATTTCTTTACGATTGTCGTCCAGTCTGATAACCCACCCCAACCTAGGGTTGGTGAAACGTTTGAGATCGATGCGACCGCTTCTCAGCGACTGGTTGAGCTAGAATACGAGCTTCAGCAAACCCGTGAGAATCTTCAGGCGGTCATCGAAGAGCTAGAAGCAACCAACGAAGAACAGCAGGCGACTAACGAGGAGCTTACTGCCTCCAATGAGGAATTGCAGAGTACCAACGAAGAACTGCATTCGGTAAATGAAGAACTCTACACCGTTAACGCCGAATATCACGCCAAAATTGAAGAATTAACCGAGCTGAATAACGATATCAACAACTTGCTCCGTAGTACAGACATTGGCGTAGTTTTTCTCGACCGTAATCTCAGAATCCGCAAGTTTACCCCCGCCGCCACGGTAGCAATTAATCTCGTCGAAGCAGATATTAACCGTCCCCTCGAACATATTACCCATAACCTCGACTGCCAAGACTTGATGCCTCTACTTCAGGAGGTAATTCAAACTCAAACTGTAGCAGATCGCGAAGTTAAACTAGTCAAGCAGGATTTTCACCTCTTGATGCGAGTCAATCCCTATCTCTTAGAAAATGGCTGCCTAGATGGGGTGGTAATTTCTTTTATTGATATTGATGAACTAAAAGCAATTCAAAAGCAGGTTGATTCGGTCAACCAAGATCTCCAACAGTCCCAGCTTCAGTTACAGCAGCTCAATCAGGAATTAGAACTCCGAGTTGAAGAACGAACCCAAGCTCTGCAAAAATCCGAAGCTAGGTTAAGAGCAATCCTAGAAACTACCGCTTCGACTGTCTATCTCAAAGATCTTGATGGTTGCTATCTGTTGGCTAATCGAGAGTATTTAGAGTCCCTGGGCTTATCTGAATCAGAAGTTTTGGGCAAAAGCGACCTCGATCTGTTTCCCCCTGCCATTGCCGACAGCCTGATTGCCCACGATCGCCAGGTGATTGCCTCACGCTCGGTGTTAAAGTTTGAAGAAGAAACGCCAATCGGCGATCGCGAACTACGAACCTATATCTCGACCAAAGCGCCGCTGATTGATGCCCAGGGACAAGTCTATGCCGTCTGTGGGATTTCCACCGATATTAGCGAACAGAAGCATACCGAAGCAGAACTGAGAGAAAGCGCTAAACGAGAACGAACTGTTTTAGAAATAGTCGGCAAAATTCGCGAAACCTTCGATCTACCCGAAATATTTCAAAATACTGCCCAAAAACTGCGCGAAACTCTCAAATGCGATCGCCTGGTGCTTTATCGCTTTAATCCCGACTGGAGTGGTGAATTTGTCGCCGAATCCGTCGTGGCGGGTTGGCATCCTCTACTAGGTAGCGATCTAGAAACAGGCTGGAACGATACCTGTTTGCAGAAAACCCAGGGAGGGAACTGCTATGAATATGATTCTTTTACCATTAACGATGTCGGGCAGGCAAAGCTCAGTGACTGTCATCGTGCCATGTACCACAAAATTCAGGCACAGTCCCTCTGCATTACGCCAGTATTTCAGGGTAGTCGCCTTTGGGGACTGCTAGCGGCCTATCAGAATCAACACCCCCGCACTTGGAAAGAAGGAGAAGTACGGCTGCTCACCCAAACAGGAATTCAGCTCGGTATTTCTCTGGCTCAGGTAGATTTATTTCAGCAAATTCAACGGCAGTCCCACCAGCTACAGCAGGCAAAAGAAGCTGCTGAAGCTGCAAATCAAGCTAAGAGCGCCTTTATTGCCCATACTAGCCACGAATTACGGACACCCCTTAACGCCATCCTCGGCTTTGCTCAAATCCTCCAGCGGGAAGCCGACCGCGACGTAGATCGACGGGGAATTGAGGTTATTCGCCAGTCGGGGCAACATTTACTGACCCTAATCGATGATATTCTCTACATTGCTAAAATTGAGGCAGGAAAGCTTCAGCTAGAGCTACGGGACTTCGTCTTTCCTTCCTTTCTCGATAATCTGGCGGCAATCATTCGCGTTCGCTGTCAGCAAAAGGCGATCGCCTTTGAATATCAAACTCTCTCCCAGCTGCCAGCGATGGTGCGGGGAGATGAAACCAGACTGCGACAACTGCTGCTCAATCTCTTGAGCAACGCCGTCAAATTTACGGCTCAGGGAGAGGTTATTTTTCAGGTGGGTTATGCGGTAGACTTTGCAGCCGAGAACTTGCCTGCTGATGCTGAGAATCTAATTCGTTTTTATGTTGGCGATACTGGCAGCGGCATTCCCCAGGACAAGTTTAAAGAGATCTTTTTACCCTTTTTTCAACTCGACCCCCACCAGCAATCTCAAGAAGGAACGGGATTAGGGTTAACTATTAGTCATAGCCTAGCAGAGCAAATGGGTAGTCAGATCCAGCTCAAAAGCACCATCGGCAAGGGCAGTAGTTTTTGGTTTGATCTGGCGTTTCCCGTGGTTAATCAGTCGGTCGAAATTGAGCATCACGACAATAACGATCTTGATATTGTGGGCTATCAGGGTCAACCCAAACGAATTTTGGTAGTAGACGATCTCCCCAGCAATCGGGAAATTTTGGTTAACTTTCTCACCTCCCTCGGCTTTAGCATTATCGAGGCAAAATCGGGTGTTGAAGCGATCGCCCTGGCGGAAGAACATCAGCCCGATCTAGTCTTGCTAGATTTAGTCATGCCCGAAATGGATGGTTGGGACGTAACCCAGCATCTACGACAAATATTTCAATTTGATCGCTTACCAATAATTATTGTCTCTGCTAGCACCCAAACTACAGACAAATCTCATTCCTATGCCGCAGGAGCTAGCGATTTTCTGTCCAAGCCTCTAAATTTTGTCTCTTTACTGCGAGTTATCGAGCAATATCTGGAGATTATCTGGATTACCGCGGCGGGTCGCCAGCGATCGCTTTTGGGGAAACAGTCTGTGCCAACTCAAGAGCTTCTCGAACCATCATTGATCGTTCCGAATCGTGAAGTACTTGCCGAACTAGAACAGTTAATCGTGCAGGGAGACATTCGCGGCAGTATCTTTTATGTAAATTCACTCCCAGATCAACCTGAATTAATTCCTTTTATTGCCCAGGTCACTCAGCTGGCAGAAAGTTGTCAGCTCAAAAAGCTCAAGCAGTTTATTCAGCAATATAATCGTTCTAATTAATTCCCTGATCATCTCAGTGATTTGTTCGCCCTAAAGGATACCGCTTTGCATAAGGGACTAGGGAATAGAGAATAGGCATTGGGGAGTTGGGGAGTTGGGGAGTAACAATGAGTACCCACATTTCCATGCTTCTTATTTGCAATAACTATATATTTAGGCGATCGCTTTTAGCTCGACTCGCTCCAATCCAACAAATCAACCTGGGCAATTTAAACTGATGAAACCCAACGCTCCAGAATTCGTCTACATCTGCACTTCCAATGAGTCAGACAGTTTTCAACCGAAGACACCAGGTAGCCTAGACGGCATTGCCCTGGGAGTCAAAGACTTATTTCAGATCGCAGGCTTACCCACTACCGCAGGTAATCCAGACTGGCTTAAGACCCATCCCCGACCCAAAGTAACTGCTCCAGCCGTTGCTGCTTTGTTGGCAGCGGGGGCAACCTTGGTTGGCAAGACTTTAACAGATGAGCTTGCCTATAGTCTTGAAGGTGTCAACCTGCACTATGGGACACCGATTAATCCCCAAGCACCAAAACGCATACCTGGAGGCTCTAGCAGCGGTTCTGCCGTAGCGGTGGCAAATGGCAGTATCGATCTGGGTTTAGGTACGGATACAGGAGGCTCGATTCGAGTTCCTGCTAGCTACAACGGTATTTATGGCTTTCGTCCCAGTCATGGTTTGGTAAGCTGCGATCGCCTTATTCCCCTGTCCCCCAGATTTGATACCGTCGGTTGGTTAGCTCGCGACTTAGCAACAATTAGGCAAGGGGGAGACATTCTTTTACCGACCACAGCCAAAAGCTCCCTGTCTCATTTAGTAGTGGCAGACATAGAGGGTTGCGCAAGCTGGCGAGAAGCGCGTCAACCAGTATTAGATCGATGGTCAGAGAAATTCAACTCTCTACAGTCTATAGAACTGACAGAAAACTTATTAACCGCGGCTAGCCAGGCTTTTCGGATTTTACAGGGTCGTGAAATCTGGCGGATGCATGGTCAGTGGATCGAACAACAGCAACCTCACTTTGCTCCCGAAATCAGCGATCGCTTTCACTGGTGCAGCACCCTAACCAAAAACGACGAACAGCTGGCAGAAAAAGCGGCACAAAAGTTTATCGACTACTGGCAGCAGGTATTGCCATCTAGCGCTCACGTGTTACTCATGCCCACTACTCCAGGGGCAGCACCTTGGTTGACAACTTCAGCAGCAGAGTTAAGAACTTACCGTCATCGCTTAATGAGCCTAACTACCCCTGCTGGATTGACTGGCGCTCCCCAAATCAGCCTGCCCTACCTCAAGGAGCAAGAGGCTCCCTGGGGATTATCTTTACTGGCATCTGCTGGCAGCGATCGCGCATTACTAGATTTGGTGGCTCAACTCCAACAGTAAGAGAAAATCCTCTTACTTCTGTGTCAGAAATGATTATGATGCAGATTTAGTTCTCAATTACTTCAATTATTAACAAAATGAAAGTAATTGTAAGATAACGCTAGGATACTAAATTAAAATTGTTATCCAATCGAACCTTTTTTAATAAATCTTTTTTACAAATTTTTCTTGATCGCTGCGATCGCTTTTTATGTTGACTTATCACCAGCTGCCGCTCAAAACTCTCTCGAACTACCAGGCTAAAGTAGGGCAAAATCAGTCAGAATCAGATCTTCCTGAACGAGAAGCTCTAAACTCCGATTCCTTCGATAACACTTCCTCCAGCAAATTTAGCAATTTATCTGGGGATTCAGCCGCCCAAAAGCGAGCCACTGATTCTTTATCTACGGCGGAAGCAACAATTCTCATCGTTGATGACACTCCCAACAATCTCCAGGTCTTATTTTCTTATCTGGAGACGGCAGGTTTTAGGGTATTGCTAGCAGAAGATAGCGCTAGCGCCCTCCAGATTGCCCAATCGCAAGATCCTGACCTAATTTTGCTAGATGTCTTGATGCCTGGTGTCGATGGGTTTGCAACCTGTAGTCAGCTCAAGTCCCAGGCTGCTACCAAAGATATTCCCGTTATCTTTCTGACTGCCCTGTCGGAAACGATCAATAAGGTTCAGGGCTTTAAGCTGGGAGGAGTAGACTATATCACCAAACCAATCGAGCAAGAAGAGGTTCTGGTAAGGATTCAAACCCACCTCAATCTCAGGAATATGAGCCGTGCTTTGGCAGCCCAAAATAAAGAGTTAAAACAGGCTTTAGACTTTGAAGCTTCAGTACGACGCATCACCGATAAAGTCCGCGATAGCCTGGATGAAGCCTACTGCTTGCGCGTGGCAACTGAAGAATTAGCTACAGTTTTACATCTTAGCGGTTGCCAAATTGAACTGTATGATGACCAACAGCAAACGGCAGAGATCGCCTATGAATATAGCGTCACCCTACCCTTATGTCAGGGCGAAACCAGGCAGATTGCCGATTTTCCCGAACTATATCAGCAGCTACTAACCAGATCTCCCCTTCAGCTTGTTGAGCCTGTCCCCCGGTTTAATCCCCAGGGAATTCAGGTAACTCGCTTAGCCTGCCCTATTTTTGACGATCGCGGTATTATTGGCAATCTTTGGGGACTCAGACCCCCAGGAGAGCTGTTTTCCTCCCTAGAAGTTTCATTGGTGCAGCAGGTTGCTTCCCAATGTGCGATCGCCATGCGTCAGGCAAGGCTCTATGCCGATTCTAACCAGCAGGTTGCCGAACTAGCCAAGCTCAACCAGCTCAAGGATGATTTTCTCAAGACTGTCTCCCACGAGCTAAAAGCGCCAATCAGCAGCATTCAACTAGCGGCTCAGACTCTAGAAAGCCTCCTCAAAGCCAAGCAAAACCCACGTCAGTCTCCGCTCTTTAAAAGGGTTCTCAAAATCTTTCACGAATCCTGTCAGCATCAGAAAAAACTGACTGACGATCTGCTTACCCTCTGCTACATCGACGCTCAGGCAAAGGTGATTCAACTAGAATCCATCGAGCTAAATTCTTTACTCAAAAATATAGCCAAGCCCTACCTGAGCGTACCCAATCAACAGCAGAAACTACAGCTCCAACTTTCGCGCCAAGACCCTAATGTTTGCGTCGATCCGCCGCTTCTAGAACGGGTAATTCGAGAACTGATCGACAATGCTTTGCAATACACTCCGCCAACGGGAAAAATTACCCTCCGCAGTAAAATGACCCAGACCGCAGTATTGGTTCAGGTCAGCAGTACGGGGCGAGAAATTACGGCAGCAGAACAAGAACAAATTTTCACCCGGTTCTCCCGTAGCCGTCAAAATCAGCGGACTCAAAGCCACAGTACGGGACTAGGACTAACCTTAGTCAAAAGACTGGTCGAAGTCCTCCAAGGCACAGTTGAAGTTAAGAGCGATCGCCAAGTCGTCACCTTTACCGTTACTTTACCCCTAGAGTCAAATTGAGCGATGGTCAGAGCTGGGTTCCAACTCTAATTAAGGGACAATTCGAGATAATTAAATTAGTCTGTTGAGATGATATGGGGCTATAGTTTTTTGCCGCGTTGTTTGCTTATCCTCTGAATTTTCAGAGAAATAAGACTCCAAGACTGTGAAATAATGTATATCTTAATAAAAAAACACAACAGCTCGAATAAAACTTGTGTACGCCCAGATTTGATTACTTGAGGAAGCTCAGTTGAACCTAAAAAAAATACAAAGAGAGTGGTTTTTTAACACCAAACAAGACCTGTTAGCAGGAGCTGTAGTCGGACTGGCGTTGATTCCCGAAGCGATCGCTTTTTCGATTATTGCGGGAGTAGACCCCAAAGTAGGTCTCTATACCTCATTCATTATTGCCGTTTTAACGGCTTTTTTGGGCGGCAGACCAGCCTCGATTTCCGCCGCCACAGGAGCGATGGCGCTGCTAATGATCGATTTGGTCAAAGACCACGGTTTGCAGTATCTTTTGGCGGCTACTGTCTTGACGGGCATAATCCAGGTAATATTTGGCATCTGCAAACTGGGTCGCCAAATGAAGTACGTACCCAGAGCCGTAATGATTGGCTATATCAATGCTTTAGCAGTATTGATTTTTCTGGCGCAGCTGCCCCAGCTAACTAATGTGCCTGTTGCCGTTTATATTATTACCCTGCTATCTCTGGCAATTATCTATATTCTGCCTCGTTTTACTCAAGTTGTGCCTTCTCCCTTGGTAGCTCTAGCCGTTATGACCATTGCGGCGATCGCTCTCAAGCTTGATGTGCCTACCGTTGGCGATATGGGCGAATTACCCACTGCACTACCTATATTTGCCATACCCCAAGTTCCCTTTAATTTAGAAACACTCCAGATTATTTTTCCCTATTCCCTGACGATGGCGATCGTCGGTTTACTCGCTTCTTTCCTCACCGCGGCTTTGGTAGACGATTTTACCGATACTCCTAGCGATAAAAATCAGGAAGCTAAAGGACAGGGTATTGCTAACATAGTTACTGCCTTTTTTGGCGGGATGGCTGGCTGTGGCATGATCGGACAATCAGTAATTAATGTTCAGTCGGGTGGTAGAGGTCGGCTATCGACTCTTTCGGCAGGGGTTTTCCTTTTGTTTGCTATTTTGGTCTTACAAGATTGGGTTAAAGACATGCCCATGGCGGCACTAGTGGCAGTGATGATTATGGTTTCGATCGGGACATTTAGCTGGTCGTCTTTCAAAAATATATCCCGCATTCCGCGCACGGAAACGGTAGTGATGCTAACAACTATGTTTGTAATCATCTTTACTCGTAATTTTGCCTTGGGTGTAGCAACGGGAATCGTCATGAGTACGGTATTCTTCTCACGCAAGATCGCGCAACTAGTATTTATGGATAAGGTTCTCAGCGATGATGGTACTCATCGTATTTATAAGGTAGCTGGTCAAATTTTCTTCTTATCCAAAGAGGAATTTATGCGCTCGTTTGATTTTAGAGAACTAGTCGATCGCATCACCATCGATTTAACCCAGGCTCACCTGTGGGATCAAGGAGCTGTAGAGACAGTGGATAAGGTGGTGAGTAAATTTCGTCGTAATGGTGCAGAAGTAGAGGTTGTTGGTCTAAACGAAGCCAGCGCAACTCTGTTTAATCGGTTGGCAGACAACAAAGAATCCGCAGTGATGGATAATTAAAGCTTTTGAGACTGAACTTTTTTAAAACTTTGAACCATGAAAAAAATTTTACTCTGTAGTGACGGCTCTACTTTTGCCGAAAATGCCTACCGCTATGCTGCCTGGTTTGCTGCTCGGTTAAATGCCGATGAGGTAGATGTTCTGTGCGTCAGCGATATTCGCGCTCAACAGACATCCAGACAAAATCTGAGCGGCAGTATTGGCATTGATGCGAAGGAAAATTTGCTTAATCGCCTGGTGGAATTGGAACACGAGAAGGCTAAAATCAATCACCAACGGACAAAGCTAGTTTTACAAGAAGCTGCCCAAACCTTAAAAGGCGAAGGCGTAGACCACATCAACTTGCTGCACGAAACTGGGTTTTTAGTAGACTGCCTGGCAAAATTCGAGACTGACTGCGACCTAGTTGTGTTGGGAAAACGAGGTGAAGCCGCTGAATTTGCTTCGGGACACTTAGGGGCAAATCTCGAACGAATCGTTCGTAGTAGCCACAAACCCTGTTTGATAACCTCACGTCAGTTCAAATCCCTCGAACGGGTTTTAGTAGCCTATGATGGTAGCCCCACTAGCCAAAAAATCCTACAATTTATCGCCAATTCTGCTGTTTTTACAGGTTTAGAATTACATCTTGTGACTGCGGCTAAAAATACCGCTGATGAATCGGCGATCGCAAAAATAGATTCAGCTCGGCAAACGCTTGAGCAGGCTGGAATTGAGCCAATTTGTTCTGTCGTCGCGGGACACTCAGAAAAAGCAATCTCCAACTATGTGAGCGAACAAGATATTAGCCTGTTAGTGATGGGAGCCTATGGACATAGCCGAATTCGCCATTTGGTAATTGGTAGCACAACGGCGCAAATGCTACGCAGTAGTCACATTCCCGTACTGTTATTTCGATGAGCCTTAATCAGAAGAGTCTAGTACTGTTGCTTGACCGAAGAGGTTATTTTGAGTCTCAAGTAAGTAGGCTAAGATATCGCCAGAGTTTGAAGTTAATTGAATGGTGCTTTGACTTACGCTCAGATTCCTAAAATTTTACTAGGAATTAATCATCAGTTATGGCGATCGCCGATGGCAAAATCATCCTGTTCGGCGATAGTTTTATATGTTCTTAGAGGATGTTTTAAAAGTATAAAGCATAACTTATAAGCCCCCTAAATCCCCCAAGTCTGTGGGACTTTCAGATCTTGTTCCCCCCAAATTTGACGAGCGACCCCGCGCCGACGACAGGCGCAAGGGA
>JBCBWB010000134.1:0-14132 GCA_039817275.1 Cyanobacteria bacterium J06648_1
ATCTAGCGGAGCCAAGATCGCCAAAATAATTTCCCCAGGTTGCCATCTTTGAGTTTCTTTTTCTGGCAGTAGGGAATGACCGCAAACTTGATAGGTTTTAGCAGTTAACCAGTTCATCAACTGGTAGGAATCAGTTTCAATCGCTTGAATTTCAAACAAGCCGATAAAATTACCCTGCCATAGCCTAATTAGCTCTAGCTCCTGAGAGTCCAAATCGGTTGCTGAAGCTAAGAACATCTCCAGAGGTGTTTGCTGGTTTACGTTCCCTGCGGTGGTGAAGAGGTCGATAGTTAAGTTTTGCTGCTTGATACCGTAGCTGTTATGCTTGCCTTTAGCTGCGGCATAGCTTTCTAGGGCGATCGCCATTTCTCCTTCTGCATCGTAGACAAAATCTATTAGTTTCTGTTTCAGCTCCAACGCTTTTTCAACAGTCTCAGGCATAAAAAAGTTTATATTGCTCAAAACTTAATCTTAGATATAGCTGCTTGATTTTACATCTGGTAGAAGATAGATACACCCACGACAGTTGCCAGACATTACCTGAGAATCTATTTTGTTGAACTATTATGAGAACAGTAAGAAAAAATCTTAAGGCTCAACTGCTCCTTTCCTCTACACTCTAGAGCAAAAGATAGTTCGACCACCAAAATCAATCAGCGATCCAGTTTATATTTAGTGCTAGCTTTCCACTGATAAAATTGCTTCTTTTTGCATCATTAATCGAGGTAAAAATGAAAGTTCCTAATCAGCGTCAAAGGATTCAAGCGTCAGATTCAAACGTCCCGATCATCTTAGTAGTAGAAAACGAGCCAGATAATTTACTATTTATTTCTCATACCTTAATATTTTTTAACTATAACTTTATTACAGCTACTACAGGGCAAGACGCATTCGATTTAGCGACTAAGTACGAAATAGATCTGGTTCTACTAGATTTAGTTTTACCCGATATCAGCGGCTTTGAACTGGTGGCTTTGCTGAAGCAGGAACATTTGACCCGCAATATGCCTATTTTGGCCATCTCTGCCTTGGTTACTCCCCAAGAACGCGATCGCGCTTTTCAGGCTGGCTGCAACGACTATCTGACCAAACCATATTTGATTGACAGTTTGAAGCAAAAAATTAGTCAGTATCTACCCTTTTCTTTAGCTAAATCGAAGCTACAGCAAATAGCCTTCAGGAGAAAACTGAGCTTTACCTAAAATCGAATGTTCTTTCCCCTGATGCTGATGTGGTCTCATATATTAAAACTATTTAACTTTTGGTGCAGGCGGCAGCGCATCTGGTTCGAGAGAGACGGCATAGCGACTCCGAACCGTAGTCGCATTTTTCCAAGGAGCATGCCAGTAGGTTTCTTGAATTACGGCTTTGGCAGATAACCAGTCAAACCTGACCAAACTCAGGTTATTTCTGCCAACCACTTCTGAACCTTCCTGCAACCAGGGATTGCGCCAAAAGCAAGCCAAAAGCTTCGTCAATAATCTTTGCCATAGGTTGCCTAGACGATGCTGACAGTCCGCAGATTGTGACCATGGTAGAGGCTCGGCAGCCTCTCGTTGGCACCATTCGATCCGATATTGCCAATCAGGAAATTGTTGTCCTTCAACATGTAATTTTCTGCGAGCTTTATCTTGTTGCCAACTGTCTATTTGCTCTAGTTTTAGAGGTTGTTCCCATCCCAGCCACCGCTGAGTGGATTCGGGAAACAAGGATTTGAGTCTAGTGTGGATGATTCGTGTCGCCAACTCGGAGTTTTTGATGGCGCTGGAGGTTAGCTGCACCAGCACGCTAGTTTCTAAAGAATCGTGATCCCAGTGGGTTAGACGGACGGCACAGCTATAGTGGATATCGCCTGAGAGAATAATAACCCGATCGCGCTGTTGACAGAGATTCAAAAGTAGTTGAGCAAAGGCATCTTCGCGAAAATTCCAGGCATCCCCCACATCACTATTAAAAACGCGATCGCGACTCAACTCAAACTGCTGAATGCGATCAATAATCCCTAAAGCTACTAAATTAGTTGGCAGGACGACAAAAGTAGCCTCAACCTCTGACTTACTCTGACGCAGTGGTGTAGCTAACTGCTGTTCAAAAGCTCTGGGGGAAAGGAGCATGGGTGGTTCGAGTCCGTTATCTTTCCCTGGAGAATAACCGCGCCAGGTGCGGGTATCTAAGACAATTACCTCATGGTTGCTGTCGCTGACGGTATAGTGCCAATTTAAAGCCTGATCGTCTCGCGCGAGAATTAACACGTCCTGGTCTGCTTCTAGTAAGGGTAATCCTGTCGCAGTATCATTTTGGGGAATACCTAAATAGCGATCGCACTGCGCTTTGAGATCGCTATCCTGCCCTGCCGATGCCAACCAATCAGAGGCGAGCTGCAATAGTTTTGCTCCTGCTGTGCCAACGGCAAACTGTTCTGGGGTGTTGCCCCAAGCCTGAAATAAAGCATATGCTAGGACACCATTTTGGACAATTCTCTTGCCCAATGGCTTGCCCAAAACGCGATCGCACCACTCTCGGTTGAGATACCAGTCATCGCTGACATCGTGGTCATCACAAATTGTATAGACTGGAATGTTCGCCAAGGCTCTTCTAACCTGGCTCAGATCGGCAATAAAACTATTTGTGTCGGCAATTTCTCGTGACCAACGGCGAGCCTGCTTGCTCTGATGGTACAGGCTTTTGCCGCGAGGAAAACTGGACGGCATCAGCACTGGAGACCAAGCTAAGAGGTATATAGCAGCATATTCTCCAAAGCTAAATAGATGGCTCTTTGCCTTTTTGGGTGAATCTTTGAGCATGGCGGTCATGCCCCCCGACTGGCGAGCAATTTCTGTCCTGCTTCCAGGAACGAGGTCTTTTGCCAGTACTGTATCCTGACCCTGGGCTAGAGGGAGCTGCTCCGACCAGCCCAACAGTAGCTCGTTAACGCCCTGAGCCAACCAGAGAATTGGGTCGGCAACGTCATCACCATAGATTTGATCTCCTGTAAGAAATAATTGATGCGGTCTGGCTGTGGCAATGCTGGCGGCATCTTTAATCATATGATCCAGATAGGCAAGAGAATCTAGCCCTCCACCATGAGGCTTACGACAGGAACCATGAACTATTTTTAGTTGATTTAAATCTGCTGGTGGTAGGGCAAATGTCGGCAGTTGATGGGTGAAATAGCTTAATGTCTCGGCTGCCAAATTTTTGAGTAGGCTATGGCGATCCTCTTGGGGATGGTCAGAATCCAAATCATAAGCATAGATCTCCCCAGGCTGAAGCGAAATGTCTCCGACCGCAGTAGCGGTGACAGCAACTAAATGTAGATGTTTGCCTAGTTTGACCGTTTTTCTTTGACCCTGAAGCACTATGTGACCGATATTCGAGCCGTTATGGCTAGTTCCATAGATCTTGAGAGAAAGCGATCGCGCTTCTTTTAGCGCCAGCCAAACTGTTACCTGAGTTGGTTTTGTCTGCCGCAAAATTGGTCCTGCCAGAATTAAAGGTAGATCGGCAATATCTGGCAGATAATCTCTAGCTGATTGGATAAAATTCAAGACAATAAAATTACAGTTTGATTAGCGGAATATTTTTTCTGACTGATAATAATTCTACTCGAAATAAAATTGAGCATCTAAATAATAATCTAAAAAAGAAAAAGGCTTGGCTATGCCAAACCCTCTACCAAAACACAAGATTTAATCGCTATTAATAAATTTAATTAGTCAATCGCTTGTTTGATGTTATCTTTGACGTTTTCAACACTATGTTCGACTTGAGCTTCTGTCTGCTTTTCTTTTCCCTCTGCCTTATCTTGAGGATTACCTGTGACTTCACCGACTGCTTCTTGAACCTTGCCTTCGATATTTTTGGCTGTAGCGCTAACTCTATCTTCTATACTCATTATATTTAATGATCTCCTATCCTTAATTTTATTTATAATTATGGTTTTTCTCTAAGATTAATGCGTCTATCAAAAGATAGAACCATTTACTTGATCAACTGATATTGCTTAAGGTAATTTCAACAGCCATAGTGTCTATAAGCTGAGCTAAACAGACCTCCTGCCTAAAAAACAATAGACATTTGAAGCTGATTAGCTATTATTTATAATTAATTCTAGTAATTTTAGCTAGCGATCGCGCTAAGAGTCTTTGTAGATGATTCTTCTGCCTCAACTTCATCCTGAGCAAGATGATTTTCTAATATTTCTAGGTTACGCATATTCGCTTTAAAATAAATATCAAAAATATCCCCAGCAATAGGAACCGAACCAACTGCCGTTTCTATCGCCACGTTCTTTACCATTTTGATAATCTCGGATCGCTCTAAACCAGAACGAGCAGCAAGATAAATCATATAGGCAGAAATAGCGGCAGCGATTAAGTCTCCGCCGCCAGGTATTAGTCCTAAGATTGGATCTAGCCCAAAACGAATTTTAGTTCCAGGGATGGCGATCGCTGTATCTAGCAGATGAGCTAGCTGGCGAATTCTCTTGAGATTCTTCAATTTTTGAAGCTTGTTCATGAAGCGTTTTTGGCGTTTTTCGTTTTAAATTCTATGGCAATATTTTATAGTAATTAAATTTATATGTTTTATATCTCTAGTTATAAAATATAGCGGCGGCTGTTGGAAAATAAGACCATTGATAGAGTTGAAATAGTAAGCAATCTGAGATAACTAGTAGTTTAGATAGTCAAAAGCAAATAAATACCAATAGTTTATTAAATGACAGCTACGAACATTAATCAAGCTGTGTTGAGCCAAAGCGAAATAGAGATCAGCACCCCCAACATCATCAATTATTTCCGAACAATCAATCAGGAAAAGTTTAGCGATACCGCTGCTTTGTTTGCGGACAATGGCGTATTGTTAGCTCCTTTTGAGCAGCCTATTACTGGCAGAAAGGCGATCGCTCTATATCTACAGCAAGAAGCTTCTGGGATGCAGCTCTTGCCCCTGAGAGAGACAGTGACCACGGACGATACAGAAGCCCAACAAATAATTATCAAGGGTAAAGTGAAAACTGCTTTATTCTCAGTTAATGTTGCCTGGCACTTTAGTCTGGATCGTCAACAGCAGATTACTACCGTCAAAATCAAGTTACTGGCATCACCTCAAGAATTATTGGGCTTGCAGCGGGCTAAAACGGAAAATAATTAGCTGTGGATTAATAGTTATAGTCGGATATATCTATCAAAAGACTAAGCGAAAATTCTAGCTTTATCTATCTTTATATGGTTATAGAAAAAATAAAAAAAATATAAATTAGATCCTGTGTTTTATTAATAGTTTGCAACGGCAAACATATTATTGACAAGTTAAATAAAGGTAAATAAATATTATGGCAACAACTGCATCAGACCGAAATATTAGTCAGGCGCTCTCTGGCTACGGCAATCTTTCAACCGATGATAAATTAGCTCTACTTTGGTATGTTTATACCAGAATGGGAGCTTCGATCACTCCTGCTGCACCAGGAGCCGCGTCAGATGAAATTGCTGAGGGACTGTTCAATCAGGTAAAAGAACTATCCTTTGAAGAGCAAATGTCGGTACAGCGACAAATTATTGCAGGTCAAGACGGTCTGATTTCTCGCGAGTATGGTTCTCTCAGCGATAATACTAAACTATATTTTTGGTACCGTTTAGCCCAAGGAATGGATGCGGGAACAATTATTCCCGTTCCTGATAACTATCAACCTTCTGGCAGCGTAACCGAGCTTCTATCGCAAATCGAATCGATGGAATTTGAACAGCAGATTACTTTGCTTCGCAACGCCGTAATCGAGGCTGGTGCAGAACCTAAGTCTGGTGCCGCCGTATAGTCGTTTATCTAGAATTAGGCGATAAACTTTAGCAATAAGAGCCAATCAAGGCAAAATAATCGAAGGCTACACATTATGTCTGTGGTCTTTTTTTTATGATTTTTACTCTTAACAACTGCCAAACTCTTTAACCTTAATACCTTTGGGACTTTATGCTCTATCTATCTAAAGCTAGACGCTTTCATTTCCTTTAGCCCATTAGCATTTAAAGAACGCAAGACGCAGTCAAAATTGCGATCGCTACACAAGGAGAAAGTTTGACGTGGTAGATAGAAATCAAGAAGTTTTAACCAATGCTGCGGGAGTTCCTGTCCCTAGCAATACTGTCTCAAAGTCGGTTGGCAAGCAAGGTCCACTCTTATTAGAAGACTATACGCTGTTGGAAAAAATGGCGCACTTTAACCGCGAACGTATCCCCGAACGGGTAGTTCACGCGGTTGGATCTGGTGCTTATGGAACCTTTACCGTTACCCATGACATTACCCAATACACTAAGGCTAAGTTATTTTCGGAGGTAGGTAAGCAAACCGAAATCTTCGCTCGTTTTTCAACTGTAGCCAAATCTAAAGGTGGCTCGGACATTTATCGCGACCTGCGTGGCTTTGCCGTTAAGTTCTATACGGAAGAAGGCAACTGGGACATGGTGGGTAATAATACACCCATCTTTTTTATGCGTGATCCGATGAAGTTTATGGACTTTATCCGTTCTCAAAAAGAACACCCCAAAGAACACTGGCGACACGACCAAATGTGGTGGGATTTTTGGTCGCTCACTCCCGAAAGCATCCATCAAGTATTGTGGCTAATGGGCGACCGTGGTGCGCCTATGGGCTGGCGACACATGAACGGTTATGGTAGCCACACCTTCAGCCTCATCAATGCCGAAAACAAGCGTATTTGGGTCAAATTTCACTTTATTACTGACCAGGGCAATAAATTCTTTACCGACGAACAGTGGCGCAACATGCAGGGTATCGAACCCCGCTGGGCAGCTAAAGATCTCTACAAGGCGATCGATGATGGAAACTATCCCTCCTGGACAATGAAGATTCAGTTAATGACCGACGAACAGGCACAAAATTCCCAGTGGAATCCCTTCGATCTAACTAAGGTCTGGCCTCACGCTGATTATCCACTTCAGACAGTTGGCAGATTTGAGCTAAATCGCAACCCCGAAAACTATTTTGCCGAAGTAGAACAGGCAGCGTTTTCTCCTGGTAATGTTGTTCCTGGCATATCTTGGTCGCCCGATCGCATGTTGCAGGCACGGATCATGTCCTATGCGGATGCTCATCGTCACCGTTTAAGCGTCAACTACGATACTATTCCTGTTAACAAGCCCCACGCCACAGAAGCAAATGACCCTTATCGCGATGGTTTAATGCGGACTGATGATAATAAAGGTAGTAAGGTCAATTATAATCCTTCCCATGAAGGTTATCCTCAGGCAAGTAAAAGAGCTGAAGAACCAGGGTATAGCGTTTCAGGAATGGCTGCCCGTATTGAACTAGATGATGATGATCACTACGATCAGGCGCGGATGTATTATGACATGCTCAACAACGAGGAAAAAGAGCGTCTCTACCAGAATATTGCTGGCAGCTTAGGCAAAACAAGCCCAGAAGTAATCAAAGACCAGATGCAGCTATTTAGTAATGTTTGTTCTGAACTGGCAGAAAAGGTACAGTCGGCTATTTCAGATACCGAACCAGCCAAGCCAGAACCCAAGCCAGCAAGAGTTTAAATCAGTTTTGAATCGGGAATGCTCTTGTGAAGCATAACAGCTTATATTTGTAGAGGAAGAAACTGGCATGCCAATATTATTCTTCCTCTATCAATCTGCTGTGCAGCCTTTTGTCAGTAAACCGTTAAGGATTTATTGATCGCCCGTTTATAAGCAATGGATATTTTCAAACTATCTTCTGGTGATAGATCAGCATTTGAAAGCTGCTCAATCGACTGACACACTTCGTAGTTACCGACAGTTGCTAGCAGACGTTCTTCAAGGTATATACCCCATCTTCCATCTTCAGTTTTCTGAAACTCATAAACTTTGTTAAACATATAAATATCCAGAGCGCCATCAAAAAATTGGCTCCATCATAGCACCTCTGAGTATTTATGCTTATCGGCTTAAGGTTAGAGCTTCAAAGCCAGACCGCTAGTTAATCAAGCAATACAAAATGAGATGTCTAGCCTAACACCTCATTTCTCAAAAAATTATCTCGATTGGCTAACTGTACTTATGCAGCTTCCCACATATCTTTGATTTTTCCTGGCAAGAATTCAGCCACCTGCTGTTTTACATCACCAGAAAGTTCTTCTTTGGTTGCCGAAAATACAGCATTGATTACTTTTTCGCCAGTTGTACTGCGAGGTAAGCCACCTTCTTTTTCGATTCGAAAGATAAAAGTATCAGCATCAAATTTTAATTGAGGACGAACCTTGCTAATTAGGGCGACCAAAGGATTGTCATCTTTCCACAGGTCTGAAACTTCATCCTGCATTCTTTTATTGGTTGCATCTGATTCGACCTCTTCTCCTTCTAATTCTGATGCTACTGCTGCTGATGTTTCGCTAGATATAAGGTCGCGCATTGTCCGATAAACTACGTTAGTTAGATCTCTCGCATCAAAAATATCAGATAGTTCTGCCTTTAAAGCTACTTTTTCTAAGAAAGGCGTGCATTTGTCAACAATAGGAGTGGATGCGCCAGAGCTTAGAGCTTCGGGAGGGTCATTTTTCATCCGTTCGAGCATTTTTTGCCCTTTTTCCGTCAGTTCTGCTTTTTTAAACTTAATTAGGTGTGGTAAAGGACCGTCGGGAGCGCCAAAAGTATTGGCAACACGAAAATCTATTTCTGGTTCATCAATTAAATCGGGGACATCTTCTTGATTTGCATAGGCATTTCCCGAAAAGTCGGCATTGATATACTGCTTTTGGTTTAGGTAATCTAAGTGACCGATAAAGTCGGAGATAGTCATGTTTCTACCTGTAAAATCGGTAGCCTGAAAATCAACAGCATGCATTCCTTGAGTGTTGCTTTGACTAATTTTATCGAGCAAGATATACATCACATCATCTCGTAGAGATATAGTCATATGTTTTTAAATTTATTTTTGATTTCTTTTACAAGCTAAATCGTAGAGGAAATTTCCCAGCCGCCACATCTACTATTAGACGAGTATTCGATCTATGTCTTAGGCAGGATGTCTATCTAGCCATTTTTAAGGTTTTAGCTAGGCTACAGCTAGGTATGGGTTAAGGAGCGCTTGATCACATCCATAATTATCGCTTCTTCTTGATCCAATCCTGCTACTGCTAATTTTGCCTGGAGAGGCTGAGACATTAACTCAACCAATGAGCCATCCTGATATGACTCAATAATAGCGGGATGGATATAATATTTACGGCAGGTTGCAGGACGATTACCCAGCTTTTGCGCCACCTTTTTTACCGCTTGGGTAATATTTTGAGCCGCTGGTTGGGTTGAGCCAAATTCACCTAGCTTATTTAGCTCGATCGCCGCCTGTAAAGTTCCTGCCCAGGTACGAAAGTCCTTCGCCGTAAACTCTTGCTGAGTAATTTGCTGGAGATATGCGTTCACGTCTCCCGAATCAACAAAGTGGCGCTCGCCTGATTCATCGTAGTACTTAAAGATCTCGTAGCCAGGAATTTCTTGGCACTGTTTAACAATGTTAGCCAGTCGTCGATCATGCAGCTCAATCTCATGATCTACCCCACTCTTACCGCGAAACTCAAAGCGGATTTTTTTGCCCTCTACATCTACATGACGATCGCGCAGGGTAGTTAAGCCAAAGGAGCTGTTTTGCTTGGCATACTGATCGTTCCCCACTCTGATCAAGGTGGTTTCTAATAGCTGTACTACAGTCGCCAAAACTTGCTCACGAGACAAATTTCTTTGCCGTAGATGTTGGGCAGTAGTTTCTCTGATTGCTGGGAGCGATGCCCCAAATAGCAGCATGCGGTTAAACTTGTGTTGCGATCGCAGTTTGCGCCATTGAGGATGATAAAAATATTGCTTCCGTCGCTTGGCATCTCTACCCGTTGCCTGTAAATGTCCATTGGGCAGATGGCAAAGCCAGACATCTGTGAGTGCAGGTGGCACGGTCAAAGACTTTAATCGCTCAATCTCTGTCTCGTCGGTAATGCGATCGCCCGCAGAATCTAGATAACTAAAGCCGCGCCCGACTTTCTTCCGTTCTATCTGCAAACTATCGGCTCGAATATATCTTAAGCCAAAGCTTTGTGCGGATTCTTTTGGTTCTAGATTTAATTTTTTTATTGTCTGGCGATCGACTATTTCTTCTATTGCTAACATTCTCAAAAACTAAATAATTACGATTAATATCGTTGCCATTAATAAGTAATCATGCAAAATTAATTTCCTAATTGAGGTTGGGAAAAGGTAAAGGTAAAAGAGCTATAGCAATGTATAGTTAATTCTGCCTAGGTACTTATTATTACTAACCTGATCCACAACTTTAAGCATTCACCTGTCACAAATTATATGTACTCCAGCAGCATTAGTTATCTGCCAAAGGTCTGGTTAATCGTTGCATAAATGGGGGATGAATTAGATTTTTGAAATAAAGCAATCAATTAAAAGCAAAGCATTATATTTCCATACCTTTAATGCCAACAAACAAAAATTAGGTAGAGTCTCGCACCCGAAGATAGCGATCTGTGCGAATTTCTTGAATCACGCTGGCTGTCTTGAGATCGTCTTCCCCCAAGGTGCTTAAAATTTGTCTGCCCATTTCTAAGGCTGCTTCAAATTCTGGCTGTACTACTTCTGCTGCGCCAAGCTGAGTTAAGAGATCGATTTCTTTATCGGTATGGGAGCGGGCAACTATATCAATATGAGGATTAATTTTGGTTGCCAGCTTGAGCAAGATGCGGGTACTAGAAGGATCGGGAAGGGCGATCGCGATCGCCTTCGCTTTGTCTAAATAAGCCTTTTCTAGCACTAATTCTGAGTCTGCATCACCAAAGATATAGGGGATTTGTTCCTGCCGCAGACTTCTAATTGCCGCTTCACTGTTTTCAATGACTAAAATGGTGTAGTTGCGATCGCGCAATACTTTAGCCAATACTCGTCCCACCCTGCCATAGCCAGCCACTACGACGTGGTTAGAAATTGTTCGCGGTATCGATACACCCTTGTTTTGTCGCTGTTTTAAAAAATTGGCAACTGCTGGAATAGCGGCTAACTTCTCAGATATTTCAGGAGACACTTTCATGCCTATGGGCGTTAACACGAGGGTGATTGCTGTCGTCCCAATTAATAGATCGTACTGATCTTGGTTAATCAATCCTAGTCTTTCTCCCAGGGCGGCTAGCACAAAAGAAAATTCCCCAATTTGATTCAAGCCCAGGCTACTAATAACGGCAGTTTTGAATGAATAGCCAAACTTCCAGATAATAGGAAAAATGACCCCTGCCTTACCAATCATTACCAGTGCTACTAAACCAACAATCACGCCCAAATTTGACCAGAGAGTAACTGGGTTAATCAACATGCCGATCGAGGCGAAAAACAGGCTGGCAAAAGTATCTCTCAGGGGGATCATCTTGGCTAATGCCTGATCGGCATAGTCAATCTCAGCAATGGTTAATCCTGCCACAAATGCCCCCATCTCGATCGACAAGCCCAACTTTGCCGTCACGAGGGCAATACCCAAACACAGGGCAATTACCGTGAGCAAAAACAGCTCACTATTCTCCGTCTTAGCTACGGTAGTCATCAGACGAGGAATCACATAGTATCCTGCGGCGATCGCCCCAGCAAAAAACAGTACAGCTTTGACCACGGCGGCAATCAATGCAGGAAATAAATTATCTGGCTGATTTAGGGCGGGCAATACTGCCAGCATCAGACCCAAAGCTAGATCTTGAGCAATTAGGATTGCCAGCATTACCTGTCCATGAATCGTATTGACCTCGCCTCTCTCCGTTAAAGTTTTTAGCACCACCGCTGTAGAAGAGAGAGACAGCACCGCCCCCATAAAAATTCCTTCGATGGGAGTCTTGACCCAGCTTAGTAGAGTGGTAAACAATGCCACCAGGGCGATCGTTAAGCCAATTTGCAGCAGACTCCCTTTGATGGCAATATCTTTAACTCGTCTCAACTCTGCCAGCGAAAATTCTACTCCCAGAGCAAAGAGTAAAAAAGCGACACCAATCTCTGCCAGGGACTTAATCTCTTCGATTTGGGTAATCTGACCAAAGCCAAAAGGTCCAATCACTAAGCCACAGACTAGATAGCCTAGTAGAACAGGCTGACGTAGACGATGGGCAATAAAGCCGCCTACTGCTGATGACCCGAGTACGACTGTAATGTCAAAAACAAATGTGTGGTTTACTCCTTCCATGAAATTAGTAGTCCCTCTCTAAAGGAGTAGTAAGTCGATCGCCTTCTGACATAATCTTATGCCGCAAGTAATTATAGCTATCCCCAATGATTTCTGAAGGTATCTTGTTGTTTAGCTGAAATATTGCAGGTGTATCATTGGCATGATTTGCTCCTGGCTTTAATTAATTAAACTAGACAAGATACCAATTAAGCTTGTTTCTAGCAAGATTTTATAAATATATAAATAGTATGAATCACGAGCATTTTATGCGAGCAGCATTAGCTGAGGCAAAACAAGGAGATTTGCCCTATGGAGCGGTAATTGTCAAAGGGGATGAAATTGTGATTCGCGGCTACAACACAGCTCAGACAGATAACGATGTTTCTGCCCATGGAGAGATCAATGCTCTGCGAGCCTTTACCAAGAAGTATGGTTATGCCCTCGACACTTTAACAGGACATACTCTTTATACTACCTGCGAACCTTGTCCGATGTGCGCAGCGGCTTGTGTCTGGGCAGGAGTTTCTACTATAGTTTTTGGCGCATCTACCCAGCAGCTAATCGAGTTAGGAACAAAGCAAATTGAGATTGACTGTCAGACTGTAGCGAATAACAGTTTTCAGAAGATTGAGGTGATTGGGGGTATTCTCGCGGCAGAATGTTTGCAATTATTTAAGCAGCTTTAGCCAAGATAGCGCCATGGTTCTGACCTATACTAAAAAGCCTCAAAGATCATAATCTTTGAAGCCTTGATGCTATTCAGCGACAGAAAAATCGCTTCTTCTTCTTACTTTTCCACGTTAGGAACAATGTCAGGACGATTCTTATCTTCCCAACCAGCGGGACGCTTGGAGTTATACCAGGCGATCGAGCCAATGGAAACTGCGGCGACAAAACCTAGACCAACAACCGCCGTGGCGGCAAAGGGGAAGTGAGGTTCGCTACTAGCTATCTGTAGTAAAAGATTCATAAATTTATTTTTTTGTTCTTTCTATTTCCTATTACTTCTGACCTTAACCTATAGATTATGGCGATCGCATCCCCCTTCCAATAGATTTTATAGAATAGCTGTACTCCATCTGAGGGTAGAGCTGGCGGCAAATTAATCGGCAAGAAATAAATTCCTGCTGATCACATTGACGGAGAAATCTCTAAAGATAAATTCATCAAATATAAAATAATAGTTGCATCTTTTGATGGATAGTCATTCTGAACACAGATCAATAACATGTACTTAACAAAGAACGAATAATTTACCTTAAAGACAACGCAATTCCCAACAGAGATAAAATTCAAAAATGCTAATAACTGTATAAATTAGAAGCAAGTTTTGAGTTTGCACTGTTACTTCGTGACTTGTGGTTAATCTATACTACGACTTGCAAATAATAGTCTAAATTTCAACCAAAAAATAATGGCTCATAATTTACTAACCTGTGGACAACTAGAGAGAAACCTTTCTCAGTCGATTCAAGCATTTTATCGACAGCATTTGGGTCATCAGCCATCTAAGGTAACCTGTCAGTTTTTTGACTCTAAGCTGGCAATTATCATTGAAGACTCCATCACCAATGCCGAGAAAATTTTGGTCGATGAAGGGAAGAGTGAGCTAGCCCAAAAAGTACGCTCAAACCTAGACGATGCAATCCAACCCGAATTAAAAGAATTGATTGAAAAGATTGCGGAGGTGGGAGTGATTGAAATTTTGAGTGATGCAACTTTGGAAACTGGTCGTACGGGAATTATTGCCGTCCTCAGCCAGACACCCCAGGTACGTAACCCAGAGAATATTCCCAAGGTGAAACATTAGAGGTGCTAAATTTCTTGAGGGATACAACATATTGAGCCAGACATTGCTAGCGCGATCGCCATTTTAAAATTTCAATCACTCCCACCTCCGCAATCTTTTCAATCAATTCTTTTAATTCGGGTTGGAT
>JBCBWB010000135.1:0-14047 GCA_039817275.1 Cyanobacteria bacterium J06648_1
AAAAGCCTGGTTATAGACCTTTCGACTATACATTTAACGAAGCTCCTGTGATCGAGAATGGTCAGATAGTGGGGGGTAATGTGTCGATCTTCGATTTAGCTCAAGGAGGCAGAACTCCTTGGGATGCCAACTACTATCAAAACAGAAATAATCCTGCCGCAGACTTTAATCCTAACTATATTAAGAACCTCTATCCAGACTCCGCGGGAACGGCGACAGGGCTATATACAGGAGTTAAAACCTATGTTGGTGCGGTATCCGTTGATATCTATGAAGAGGCAGTCAAAACCGCAGGAGAAATGGCGCTCAAGAGCGATAAATCGATCGGCGTAGTTAGTTCCGTACCCTTTAATCATGCTACCCCCGCTTCGGCAATAGCCCACGTCAATCATCGTTATAAATATAACCAGCTGAGTTTTGACCAAAACGCAGGCAATAATGATGGCGACCATACCAATGAGGTAGATGAATTTGGACATCAGGTTCCAGATCTAGATAACATTTTCTACCAGATCGTCAATGAAACTAAGCCGACGGTTGTTTTGGGTGGTGGTCACTATTTAACCGATAAAGGTACAGAAGCCCTGCCCAACGAAACCTACATTACCAAGGCAGAAATTACCAAGCTGCGTCATGGTGACTATGACTATACTTTCCTCGAACGGGGTGAGAATGCCAGTCAGGTTTTAGCCGATACTGCCGCTAAACTAGACCCCGAGGCAGGCGATCGCCTTTTTGGTATTTATGGCGCACGAGGGCAGGGAGGAAACTTACCCTGGCGCACAGCTAATGATGACTATAGCCGCACGGGTCATGGTGTTGCGGTCAATCCCCTTACGGGTTCCATGAGAATCGTACCACCACAAATTGGTCAGGAAGAACCAATCGCCGAATTTATTGCTCAAGAGCTAGATGCTAATCCTAATCTTAAAGAATTAACCCAGGCGGCTTTGGATGTATTAGAGGACGATACTGATGGGTTCTGGCTCATGGTTGAGGGGGGAGATATAGACTGGGCTGCCCATGGTAACGATATGGATACCCTGCTCGGTACTCTCAAGGATTTTGATGAATCCGTTGCCGCTGTCAAAGAGTGGATTGAGCGCCACGGCGGCTATAGAGAAAACCTGCTGATTGTCACTGCCGATCACGATCATTACTTAACCCTGACAGACAATTTTCCCGAAGTCCTAGCCCAGGCATTGCTGACTGGAGAAGGAGGGGTCGAAGTGACGACGAATCCTAGTGTGGCAGAATCTGGTCACTTTTGGGGCAGTAAGGAAACGGTCAAAAATGGTTGGACAACTCATACTACTCGCCCTGTACCTGTCTACTTCCAGGGTGCAGACTCGGAAATCATCCAAGCGTTCAAAGGTGCTGATTATCGGGCATATGGCAAAGATGTGGCAGGCGTAGGTAGCTTTATCGACCAAACTCATTTAGGTCTGGCTCAGATCCAGGCTTTAGGTGCCGATACAAGCGCGCTCGGATTTAGCTGGCAGCTGATCGTAATTCTGCTGTTGACTGTGATGGGAGCAAGAATTTTCTCTCGGCTGCGATCAAAATTGAATTGGTTTTTTGGGTCTATATTCAGCAAGACTAGAGGAGGTTAACAGCAAAAAATGAGTTTAGCGATCGCCAAACTCATCAGATTCATTCAATAATTGAACTGTAAACAAATAAACAGCCTACTCGATAGTTTGAATTACTTCGGCATCTACTGTTGTCCCAGACTGCTGTTGCTCTAAAATTCTTTGCTGTTGCAGACGTTTGAAGTCAGTGGCAGAGTTGTCTAGCTGACTCTGAGATTCCTCGTTAAACTCTTCGGCGCTTCGTCCATTGAGCTGCTGGGCGCGGTGCATAAGATCGAGGGGATTCAATCCCCCAGGGGTATCGCCATAGGTGCTGTCTTTCTCGTTAGATTGATACCCTTGGCTATCAGTACCCGCTTGCGCCGTAGCGGCATGGTTAATGCCCAATACCAGTGCCAAAACAATACCCACGCCAAAACCGAGTCGATGTAGTCGATTATTTTTAACCATAGTTAAACCTCACCATAAAAATTAAAGTTATATTTTAGGCAAAACGACGACGTAGTAGAGGTTGAATTGCCAATAAGATTAAAGCGTCAAATGCTAACAGTACTAGGATAACAGCACTAAAACTAAAACCGAACCAGGAAGTATCCATGACGATACTATTGATTGCCCAATCTCCATGACCATAGATATAGCGAATCGGTTCGATCGCATAGGTTAGAGGATTAAGACTGGCAACTACCTGTAACCATCCCGCCATAAAGTTTAGAGGCGCCAGGGCAGTGCTAGCAAACAGCAGCGGTAGATTAGTCACAAAAATTACGGCAATTAGTTCGATGTGTCCAGGTAGGGCAAAAGCTAAACCAAGACTTAGGGCTGTTACTCCCAAAACAATTAGAAAGACGATTAGAGCGATTGCACTCAGTCCTGCCATGCCTGGTAATCCCGCCCCCAAAATGGCGCTAGCAAAAATAATCACGGCGGTTTGGATAAAGCTCAGGGCGATGATATAGACCGTCGAAGCCGCGACGATGGAGTAGCGGGAAGACAAAGGTGCAACCAACAGGCGGTTGAGAAAACCAAATTCGCGATCAAACATTACTGGTAGTCCTGCATTTAATGCCCCAGAAAAGGCAGTAAAAACGATTACCCCAGGGGCGAGGAATTTGGCATAACTCAAATCATCACCAAACAATCCCGAAGGAGCCTTGCTAAACAAAGCACCAAACAAGACCAACCACATAAAGGGTTGAATTATACCCGCAATTAGAGTCGAAGGACGACGTTGCAGTTGAATAAATAGACGTTGTGTGAGGGCTAATGTTTCCTGAACAAAATCACCCAAAGAACTTTGGGAGACGGTTTGCTTACTAATGCTAGGGTTGGGGGCTAATGCTGACTTGATTTTGCTATTGGATATGGATTGACTCATATTTATCTTTTGTGGATTGTTAATTGCTGATTGTTAATTGCCGATCGATAACTTGGCAAAATATTGAACAACGATCATTTCATCTGCTGTTTCTTCTCTTTTTTGAGATCTCTAGTACTAGATGCGGCGATTTGGGCATCCATAATTGTTCTGCCTGTTGCAGCTAGGTACACATCATCCAGGCTAGGACGCGACTGCGCCAGACTAAAGGTGGGTAGCTCGACCGAAGCGAGGGACTCTTCAATTTTGCTGAGGGAACTCTGACCAGATTTGACAATTAGATTGAGAGAGTTACCCTGGACGGCATTGATAATAACTTCCTCGACAAAAGGTAGGGACTCTAGAACATGCCTTGCCTTGTCTGCCTCTGCATCACTAGTAAACTCTCTAATTCTGAGGGTAACGCGATCGCCTCCTAGCTTGTCTTTTAATTCCGCTGGTTTACCTTCGTCAATTACTACTCCGCGATCAATAATTGCCAAACGATCGGCTAAAGCGTCTATTTCTTCTAAATAGTGACTGGTAATTAGTACTGTTGTTCCTGCGGCTCGTAGCTCCTGCAAAAACTCCCAAACCACCATACGGCTTTCAATATCTAAACCGACGGTGGGTTCATCTAAAACCAATACTTCAGGCTGGTGCAATAAACCTGCGGCAAGATCTAAACGTTTACGAATACCACCCGAATAAGTACCCGTCTTCTGTTCGGCATATTCAGATAAGCCCAAAACTTCAATTAGCTGTTGGATGCGATCGCTAATTGTCTGCTTGGGCAGGTGATAGAGGGCTGCCTGTAATTTTAATAACTCTCTGCCCGTTAGAACCTTATCGATCGCCACTTCTTGGGCTACGTAACCCAACCTCTGTCGTACTGCTTTGGGGTCAGAAACAGCGTTTATGCCTCCCACCTCAATTGTGCCGCGATCGGGTTTTGCCAATGTACACAGACAGCGAATCGTAGTCGTTTTGCCCGCCCCATTGGGACCCAATAAGCCGAAGATTTCACCTGGCTGGACAGTAAAGGAAATATCTTTTACCGCCTGGACATCACCATAGCTTTTTTGTAGATTTTCGATTAAGACCGCAGCCGCCATACTAGCTAAAAATTATTTTGTCTATATTCTATCTATTTATTGTAATAGTTTCGTCTACCACGGATGTTAAGTAATTGCGAATTTGAGAGCGATCAAAACTTATTTGGCGATCGCTTTCTGGATTTGTCGAACCAGCATTAAGACGATTATTAAAATAGGGAATTCCGCACTTCAACCTTAGTTTCCCAACTTTAAAGATGATATACACTATGGATAGACCATAGCGAGATCGGAGAAAGACTAGTGGCTAACTTTGAAGATATTGCCAAAAAAGCTTTTTATATGGGAGTTGGTTTTGCTTCCTACGCTCAGGAGAAGGCAAACGACACCGTCAAAGACCTGAGAGTACAGGCGCAAAAGCTGGCGGAAGAAATGACCGAACGGGGTGAGATGAGTACCGAAGAAGCTCGTAAATTTGTTGATGACCTGGTGGAACAAGCACAGCAGGGAAATGTGCCAGGCAGTAGCTCAACCGAGTCTAAGGAACCTCGCCGCATAGAGATTGTTGATGAACAAGAATCTGCGACCCCACCAGCAGCAACTCAGGCAGAACAAGCACCTAAATCAGATAGTGATGATCTGCGCCAGCAGGTTCAGTCCCTACAAGAAGAGTTACGTCGCCTGAAGAAAGAAATGTAGAATAACCATCTAGACTAGATTGTATCTGTTAGCAAGGTTAATTTATGAATGACTGGCAAGACGAGTGGTGGAAACAGATTGAAAAAACGGCAACCGAGATGGAGACGTTTTTTACTGAGGTAGGAGAAACTACAGAGTTATTGGTAGATGAAGTTACCGAAAATGTTGGCTCTTTTTTTGAGCAGTTTCAGGTAGGCTTTGGCGAAGAAGTAGAAGACTTTGTGCGTAATTTTGTCGATGTAATTATTACCACCAGCGATGATATTGAAGCCGCCTTCTTTGATGAATGGGACGGTTTTGTCGATGACGACTTCGATTTTACTTCTATTAGCTACCATACACCGTCTGCTCAAAGTCATCCTGCCTGCATTGGCTGTGCAAACTATCATGGACACATCTATAACGGTAACCTGTTAGTGTGTGCGATGCATCCACAGGGCATGGAAGATAGTAGTTGTCCCGATTGGTCAAAAGATTAATTGAAAGATTAAATTACATCTCTCTCAATTTATTGAACCATCTTTAAATTCTAGAACTTGCGATCGCCAGATACTAAAAAATGCCTTAGCTGCTTTTGTTTTTATCTAGGGCATGTTGGATCTGTTTATTAAGTATGGTTTTATACTTTTTCTTGGTGAATTTCAAACTATATTTATCGCAAAATATTAGTTATCTATTGATAATTAATTATCTAATTTTATAGAGCTTAAGTTGCACTCTGGGGCAGTAACCAGCAATTCTATAAATTCGGTATATTCAGATTGCAGAAGCTCGTATTCCTCTGACAATTTTTTATATGCTTGAGCAAGAGCTAAAAAGTCTTCATAGTTTTTGATAGCCAATTCACGCGAGTTTTCTGGATAGCGATCAAGATGAAGCTTGAGTTTTGATACGGCAAATTCGGCTTCGAGGGTCAAGGGATCTATATTCATGTATCCAATCAGAAAATAAAAAAAATTGCCTATTATAAAGTTGACGTCGGAATATTTTGCTGTCAAGCGATCGCATTGCAATAGCCCTTTGCTCAATCAAGGTATTATTCAGCAACAACTTTTTCTGGGACAGAATTATTGACTAATCTGCCATCTTCTAAATGCACAATGCGATCCGCAATATCTAAGATGCGATCATCATGAGTAACCAGTAAAATTGTACTTCCCTGTTCTCTGGCTAACCTTTGCATGATATTCACCACGTCCCTTCCAGACTTACTATCCAAGGCGGCGGTAGGTTCGTCGGCTAGGACGATCGCAGGACGGGATACCAAAGCACGAGCAATCGCTACCCGTTGTTTTTGTCCTCCAGATAGCTTGTCGGGATAGTAGTCAACCCGATCGCCCAAACCCACCTCTTGTAACATGGCGATCGAGCGATCGCGCATTTCCGCCCGAGAATATTTACCATGTACCTCTAAACCCATCTGCACATTTTGAGCCGCAGTGAGACTATAGTGTAAGTTATGTGCCTGGAAGATATAGCCGTTATTACGTCTAGCCTGAACTAACTCGGCAGAACTAGCGCCACAAAGTTCTTTGCCCAAGATTTTGCAGCTTCCTGTTTGGGGCGATCTCAAGCCGCTGACAAGGGTTAATAAAGTGGTTTTACCCGAACCCGAAGGACCAGTCATTAAAACAATTTCACCGCGATCAATTTCTAAGTTAATATCAAATAAAACCTGTTTACGAAGTTCTCCTGAACCGAAAACATGATCCAAATTGTTGATTTCAATTACTGATTTATTTAACTGTTGATTGTTCATAATTAGTTGAGAAACTGAGGCTAATAGCTGATAGCTTACAAAAAATATATCTAGGTAGGCTGACTAAAATTCATGAGTAGCGATCCCCCTACAATTGATTATTTTTAATCTTGGTTTTTAATCTCTCGATAACATCAGGAGTCAATACGGGTTATAGATCGACAATTTCTCTTTGAGACAAGACTTTCTCTATTTCTATTTGCTCAACATCAGCGTTGCCTAATTTTTCTAATAGCTGCTTAAAATCCTCTTGCTGCTTGGCTATATCTTTTTTAGAAATAGTTTCTATATTATTTAATCGCTTGTTATTCATAGATTCTTGAACCTTGTTAAACTAATAACTATATTTTTACTACGGTAATGAAATTGTGAAACTTAAAATTACGAAAATTGGCGATTCTTTGGGTGTGGGTCTGACCCCAGAAATTTTAGAGGAAATGAACGTCGGCGAAGGAGATACCCTGTACGTTACTCAGACAGATAATGGTATATATTTGACTCCTCACGATCCTGAATTCAAAGAGGTAATGGAAACGGCGCAAGACATTACTCAGCGTTATTCTCAGGCAATGAAAGAGTTGGCTAAGTGAAACAAACTAAATTTGTGACTCTTGCTCAAGCTCAAGCGATACACGAACAGCAACTAAATTTATTTGGCGGTACAACGGGAATTATTGACGCAGGAAAGCTAGAAAGTGCCTTATGTCGCCCTGTTAATATAATCAATTACCATCCTGACGCTACTATGTACGAGTTGGCTGCTGCATTGGGTTACGGTATTGCTATCAACCATCCCTTCGTTGACGGTAACAAACGAACTGCTTTTATTGTGATGGCAGTTTTTTTGGAGATTAACCGAGTTAGACTAATCGCTTCAGAAGAAGGTGTCGTAAACATCATGCTGGGGATAGCGACGGGGACAACATCCGAGGAGATGTTGAGTAATTGGTTGAAAGAAAACATAGAATTTACCTAAATGGTTAATAATGGAGTGGATTTTAGAAAATATCGGCAGGATCGGCTGATTGCAGTTTACGAGTAGCGATCGCACCTGAAACACCGCACATAACTAGCGTCAGCATTAAAACCGTAATTGCTCTAGATACAGATAGAGCGATCGGTAAAGCAGTGGCGGCGGCGGTAAGTTGATATAGTCCGATCGCTAAAATGGTGCTAGGAATAAAGCCCGCGATCGAGAGGATGATTGCTTCTTCAAACACCACAAAGAGCAAATAGGAGTTTTTATACCCCATTGCCTTAAAGGTGGCGTATTCTGCCATATGATCGTTGACATCGGTAGAAAGCACCTGATAAACAATCACAATGCCGACAATAAAACCCATCGTTGTCCCCAGAGTAAAGACAAAACCAATCGGCGAACGATTTTGAATATAGGTAAGCTCTTTATCGACGTATTCCTCGTGGGTATAAGCCTCAACATCTTCAGGTAAATGAATATTTAGAGCTTGTCTGACGGCGACAGGATCCTGTTCTTCTTCGAGGTTGATAATGCCAAAACTAACCGTTCCCTGTTCTTTTCCAGGAAATAACCGCAAAAAGTTGTAATCGCTGGTCATTAACGCGCCATCATCAGCAAAAGAAGCTCCTAGTTCGAACAATCCAGTAATAGTTAAGGTAGTGCGATCGCTTTCTGTGGTGACAACCTCTCCTTGTTCAACCTGAGCAATCATCTCATCATATTCACCCCTGGAGGCGCGATCAAATAACACTCTGTCGGGCATTTTGACTTTATCTAGCTGGCGATTGACTTCGGGCAAATTAAAAGGTGGTGCTTCTGGATCGAAACCAATTACCATCATGGAATTTTTCTCTCTAGTTATGGGGTTGCGCCAATCAAGAGAGCCTGTATAAACAGGTTCGGCCGATTCTACCCCTGGCACATCCATCGCTTGATAAAGCCGCCGTCGCGGAAAAGTATATAGCTTGTTGAAATTAGTTGCCTGGGTACTGAGTAAAATAATGTCCCCTTTGATTAATCTGGGATACTGGGTGTTGGTAGTAAACAGCGCATCCTTAAACCCCAACTGCATAAACATCAAGATGTCGGCAAAGGCTATGCCTGCCAAGGCTGTCACCATTTTCATCTTGTCGTGCTTGAGCTGTAGCCAACCCAGAGGAGTGCGGTTTTTTAAAGATTTGAACATTTTTGGCGATTTTTGTTGATTGTTAATTGTTGATTGTTAATTGTTGATTGTTGATTGTAGTTACCTCTGACCTTTTACCTTTTACCTTTTACCTCTTAATTTGGGCGAACGCCATTCGCCCCTACTACTTCAATCCTGGCGTTTACCTGTAAATTGGTTAATCCTGCTACCTGCTTACTCGACTCTTCATCCAGTCCAATCTCTACTTCGACGACTCTGGCATCAATATTCGATGTAGGATCGGTGTTAACTACGTCTTGACGCTCGATCTCTAAACCAATTTTCTCAACCGTCCCCGTTAGTTTCTCGTCAATAGCACTACTGGTAATCGTTACTGGCTGTCCTATTTCGACTCTACGCACGTCGCTTTCATAGACTTGGGCTACTACATTCATTTCCTCAATTTTGCCGATTCGGGCAATTCCTTCCTCGCTAGAGACTATTTCCCCTGGACGAGCTAATATTTTGATTACTGTTCCCCCCTGGGGAGATTTGATCGACGAACGGTCTAATTCTGCTTGGGCAACCTTGACTGCTGCTTGCGCCTGTCTTACTTCCGCCTCGGCTACTGAGACATCTACAGGACGTACTTCGGCAATCTGATTTAAAGTTGCTTTCGCTTCAGCGATCTGTTTTTCCTGTGCAGATTCAATCCGACTTAGGTTGGCTTGGGCTTCGGTTAGCTGTTCTTTTGCCGTGGCTAAGGCTAAATACTTGCTGTCTCTTTCGGAAGCGGAAATTGCCCCATCTTGATATAGCTGCTGATAGCGTTGGTATTCTACCTGAGCATTGTTTACCTCCGCCTGTATCCTCGATACCGTGGCACTTTGCGCCATCATATTATTACTTCTTTCTGCTTCAATCCGAGCGATCGCCGCTTCCTGTGCCTGAATTTCTCCTGTTTTCGCCCCCGCCTTGACTAAAGCTAAGTTTGCCTGAGCGACTCTTACCTGTTCTTGAGCCTGTTCTAAAGCCGCTTGGAGGCGATCGCGACTATCTAAAACAGCAATTATCTGGCCCCGTTCAACTTTGTCTCCTTCTTCTACCAGCAATGCTTCGAGCTGATTTCCCTCCGCAGCAGAAGAGACGGATACGGTAATGATTTCGCCCTTTGGTTCTAATCGTCCCAATGCCGTTACGGTTCTGATTTCGGGCATTGTCTGTACGGGTGGCGACTGGGAAGTGTCCCTTTGGGTTAATCGGTAAATCCCTATCCCACTAAGAGTTAACGCCAAGCCAATAATTATTGCTGGTAGTTTTTTTACCAGCGGCTTGCTAGATTTAGCTTGGTTGTTTGCTGTATATTCCATAATTACTATACTAGGTTTTATACGACTAAACCGTTTAGTTCAGTTATTATTATACTAAACTAAACTGACTAGTTCAGCAATATGTTTTGATTTCTCATTCACTAAATTCTCATTCACATGACTCAAATTGAACGCAATTCCGAGGGAACAAAATCAGAGGCGAAAACCGCAGCCATCTTAAAAGGAGCAATGCAGGAGTTTTTGCAGCATGGCTATGCCGCTACCAGTATGGACAAAATAGCCAAGTCATCAGGGGTTTCTAAGGCGACGGTATACAGTCACTTTGGCGATAAAGAGAATTTATTTAACGTCGTAATTAAAGACTTAGCCCGAGATAAATTTAACAGCATCATGAGCCTGGACGAGCCTCAGCTGCGGGAACAAGAACCCAAAAAAGTGCTGACGGCAATGGCAACTCAAATGCTCGAAGATGCCCAGGGCGATCGCGCTTTCCAAGATTTTATCCGTATCATTATCGGTGAATCGGGGCGTTTTCCCGAACTAGCACAGGCTTATGTCCGTAACGTCGCCCAACCTGCAATTACCACCCTAACCAAATACTTTGAATCCCATCCCGAACTAAAGCTAGAAGATCCCGAAGCCGTAGTGAGAGTAATGGTTGGCACGATGGCATACTTTATCATGCTGCAAGAAATGATGCACGGTAAAGATATTATTCCCCTATCAGGCGATCGCGTGATCGACACCTTGACCGATTTGATTACGGGCGATCGTGATTGAGCTGATAATCTCTGATTTTATAATTTAATATTCCCAATCTGGCACTTGATTCAAAACTAAATCTCCTTCATTGTTTTTACAGTTATCTTTTAGTAGCTCTTCTTTATTTGATAAAAGACCGCGATCTGGGGCAAATAAATATCTTTCTTGCTCTTTAGATGTCCAACCACTTAGCCAAACAACGCTCATAATTTTTTCCATCCTGCCCATGTGAAGAAATTCGGCACAGGTAAGTTGAGACATATTTTTAATCTTGTCATCATCTGCTGCTGTCACCGTTGTCGATAAAAAAACTGATAATGAAGCTGTTGTCGCAATTGCTGCACGTAAAGAAAGAGGTTTAATTTTCATGTTATGTGAAGAAAAATTGATATATTGCTACGTCAATCTTACGATTTAGCTAATTTTATAGCCTCGATCTAACGTCCAATATTAGATTGTACTAAGGTACATTGTGTTTGATTGATGTTTGACATTTAATATGTGGGTGAAGCTAAGTTTTACCGCAGTCTATCTGTAGTATTTTCTTGGTGTTGTTATTAAACCTAATGCCACTTACTTAGGTTTATTGATAGATAAGGAAAAGAACAATCTCCGTATTACGTTGGGATATCTTTTCCTTATTTTTTTACAATATGTTATTACAATGATATTTTTTAATCGGCTAAGAGCCAATCCTTTGCGCTTATTACTATATTTAGAATGGATTTTGTTCGCGATTAGTATGATAGCCGAGTTTAGGATTGCTAAAAATGCTTACCCTACATACTTGAAGTTTTCCTCTGTCTTTCCCGAACTAAATGCCAGCTTTTTTCCTTTGTCCATGTTTTGCGCGATCGCCTTCATCATCATGGGCTTATGGCTGCCCAGAAAAGTTAACTGGCTGACTATTAGCTATATTGTCCTCGGATTTGTCTTAATTGGCATTATGGCGATCGCTAGTAATGCTACCGTTCGTTTATTTCCGCCGCTGCTGTTGATCATGATTATTAGAGGCTGTCTAAGTCTTAATTTGTTGGGTTCAATATTTGTGGCAATCATCTCGCTTATTTGGTTTTTTTCTTCGCTATCATTTACTATTAATGAGTTTTTTACTGGTATTGAGTTTCAACAAATATCGACTTTAATCACCCCTAGAGTGAGTCCAGAAATAATATCTCAGATTCAATCAAATGAGGAGCATTTAAGATTTATGATCGTACAAATGGCAATCAACATTAGTATTTTGTTTTGCCTAATTTCTGTATTTGTTTTTCTCTTAGTCAATGCCTTAAAATCAGAATATTTTTCCCAACTAGAATTGAGACAGGCAAATCAACAGTTGAGAGAATATGCCTTATTAATTGAAGATCGAGCTATGCTGCAAGAGCGCAATCGTATTGCTCGCGAAATTCATGATTCCTTGGGTCATTCTTTGGCTGCCCAAAATATTCAATTAGCTAATGCTTTGATGTATTTAAATTCAAATCTCAAGCGTGCAGAAAACTTTCTGCTAGAAGCCAAACAATTAGCTTCTAATGCCCTACAAGAAGTTCGCCATTCAGTATCAACTTTGCGCTCCGACCCTTTACAGGGAAAACTTTTATCTGTAGCTGTGGCTAAATTAATTAAAGATTTTGAATATAGTACTGAGATAATTTTCAACTATAAAAGTAGCCCAACTGAAACCGTATCTCGCGAAGTTACCACGGCAATTTATCGCATAGTCCAAGAAGCACTGACAAATATACTCAAGCATTCTCAGGCGACAAAAGTTGATATTACGATTAACAATATAGATCGGTTTTTACAAGTATTAGTTCAAGATAATGGCATTGGCTTCGAGCCACAAGAAAACACTACGGGATTCGGCATCCAGGGAATGAAAGAGAGAACGATCGCTCTCAAGGGAAAATTTAAATTAGACAGTATGCCAGATCATGGTTGTCAGATTATTGTTACCATTCCTCACCTTAGTAAGCTTTAATTTTCTGAGAATGACTATTCGCATCTTATTAGTAGACGACCAGAGAATTATCCGCCAAGGCTTGATTAGTCTTTTAGAATCTCAGACAGATTTTCAGATTGTGGGAGAAGCTGAAAATGGAAAGGTTGCGATCGCTCTGACCGAAAAATTGTTCGCTACAGCCAAACAACCCGATCTAATTTTAATGGACGTGAGAATGCCAGTTATGGACGGAGTAGCAGCGATCGCCAGACTATCAGAGCAATATAGTTCAATTCCCGCTTTAGTTCTTAGTACCTTTGACGATGACGAATATATTACCAAAGCTATGCAGTATGGCGCTAAAGGTTATTTACTTAAGGACACGCCAATCGAAGAAATCGCTGATGCAATTAGGGCTGTAATCAAAGGCTATACACAGCTAGGACCTGGATTATTTCAAAAATTCCTGACTCAACCTCATCATCATGTTCCTGTAGAACTGCAAAAATCATTAGAAAATCTTAGTCCCAGAGAAAAAGAAGTTTTGGCTCTAGTCGCCAAGGGTGCAAGCAATAAAGAAATTGCCCAGGAATTATATATCTCCGAAAGAACAGTCAAAGCGCATATTACTAGTATTTTGAGTCAGCTAAGTTTACGCGATCGCACTCAGGTTGCAATTTTGGCTATTCAGTATGGACTCACCTAACACGATCGATATTGTGGTTATACAGTAGTGCAAACAGTTAGGTGTCAACAGAGTCAGTTATCTTGAACCGATCGCTTATAACCCCATTTACAGCAGAAATACTCACTACTCTCGGCGAGGCTAAATAATTCTTACCCGTGGGATCTCCAGTACGTCCAGTAAAGTTACGGTTAGTGGCATAAATTCCCGTTTCTTGTTTGCCTAAAACTCCCTTGCCAGAATTGATACAGGCACCACAGCCAGACTTAAGAATTTGCACTCCCGCCTGGGTAAAGATCTCAAAATAGCCCAGGGCTTCGGCTTCCTGGCGTACCTGCTGCGAAGCGGGGACAACATACATCTGGACATTGGGATTTACCTGGTTGTCTTTTAATACGGCTGCGGCTTGGGCGAGATCGCTTAATTTACCTCCCGTACAAGAGCCAATAAACGCCAGAGTGATCGGGGTTTCTGGTAGTTCACTCAGATTAACTACGTTGTCAGGTTTAGGGGGACAAGCGATCTGGGGTTCAAGCTGACTTAAATCGAATTGATAAAGACGATCGCATTCCGCATCGCGATCGCCAATCACAGGTGTATAGTCAGGAATGTCTTTTCCTTCTAGGTACGCCGCCGTAGTCTCATCAGGGACAATTAAGCCACACATCGCACCACATTCTACCGCCATGTTAGATAGAGTCATGCGTTCGTCCATCGATAGCTGGGCGATCGCGATGCGGAATGCGATCGTCTTTAT
>JBCBWB010000136.1:0-13985 GCA_039817275.1 Cyanobacteria bacterium J06648_1
ATCGCACCGCAGAGGTTTTAGAACCATTAACGGCACTCAATCTAATTAATCAGCAGAACAATCAGGGCTTTATTTATTCCTGCAATACAGGAGCAGCCGCAGCCAAGGGCGAATATCTGTATTTTCTCAACAACGATACCGAAATTAAGCCCAACTGTATCAAGAGCCTACTGGAAGTATTTGCCGATCCCGCAGTGGGAGCAGTCGGTTCTAAATTAGTCTATCCTCAAGGAAGCCTCCAGGAAGCAGGGGGGATTATCTGGCAGGATGCTTCGGGCTGGAATTATGGCAGACAGGAAAACCCTTATGCTCCAGAATATAACTATCTCCGAGCCGTAGACTACTGTTCGGGAGCTAGTCTGATGGTTAAAAAGGAAATTTTTGCTCGCTTGGGCGGTTTTGAAACAGATTTTGCCCCAGCGTACTACGAAGACACCGATCTCTGCTTTGCCATCCGTCACCAGCTCGGCATGAAGGTGATGTATCAGCCTAAGTCGGTAGTGATCCATTACGAAGGGATTAGTTCAGGAACTTCCGTCACTAGCGGCACCAAGAAATATCAGGCAGTTAATGCAATTAAGTTTAAGCGTAAATGGCAGCAAGCTCTCCAGCAAGATAGCTATTTAGCCAATCAGGGCATCGAGAATGTGCCTGCGGCTGCCAGAAAGTACTTTGGCTCGCAAACTATTTTGGTCATCGATAGCTATATGCCCAGCTACGATCGCGAATCTGGCTCACGCCGCCTGTTTGAACTACTCAAAATCTTCAAAGATTTGGGCTATCACGTTATTTTTGCCGCCGACAATGGGGTGAGAGAAGAACCCTACGCATCTGTATTACAGAATTTGCAAATCGAAGTGCTATATACCCAGGATGGCTACGGTACGGCAATTGAGGAGCAAATCGAGTCTCGCCTAGATTTAATCGATCTTGCCTGGATTTGCCGCCCCGAACTAAATCAAAAGTATGCCGAGCTTATTCGCCAGAGAGCAGAGATTAAGCTGATTTACGATACGATCGATCTGCACTATCTCAGAATGAAACGAGCCAGGGCGATCGATCCCACTCACTGCACCAAAGAAGCCTGGATTGAGATGCAGGCAAGGGAATTAAAAATGGCTCATCAGGCTGATCTGACTATTACCGTTACGGCGATCGAACAGCAAATATTAGAACATCAGGCGGTAGATAATGTAGCAGTTGTTCCCAACATTCATACTTCCTATCAAGGGACTATTCCCGATTTTGTCTCCCGTGCAGGAATTCTGTTTATCGGCAGCTACAATCATCTCCCCAATGTTGACGCGGTAGTTTGGCTCTGCCAGGAAGTGATGCCGTTAGTTTGGCAAACTAACCCCAAGATTACTGTCACTTTGTTGGGTAGCAACCCTAGTCCAGAGGTATTAGCTTTAGCAAGCGATCGCATTACCGTCACAGGATATATCAGCGATGTTAGTCCCTATTTCTTGAGCCATAAACTCTCGGTTTCGCCTCTGCGATACGGTGCGGGCATGAAGGGCAAAATCGGTCAAAGTTTGGAATATGGCTTACCTGTCGTCTCCACCAAAATTGGTACAGAGGGCATGAATTTAGCGCCTGAGCATCATATCTTAGAGGCAGAAGCAACGGCTGACTTTGCAGCTCAAATATTACGTCTGCACGAGGATGCTAATCTTTGGAATCGATTATCTCTTAATTCCCAAGCTGCGATTAAACCCTATACCCCCAAACTAATTCAGTCAAAAATTAGTCATATCTTAGAGCTTCAGCTGCAATAGTGGCACTACAAAATTCAAAACCTGCGGCTTTAGTAGTTTTTGCTACTAAATAAAAACTATTAAGTGTAACAACATACACCTTCTGACAGCTAGCAGATTATACGTAATAGAAAATATGTATTTATCCGTAATTACACTCATGCCAATTTAAATTGTCCAGTGTTACTTTTAGGTCAAATTGACCAACGCTCAGAGCTAATGGGTCGCGGTATCCTTTGGGACAAAAGCGGCTCCACCTCCTTTGAGGAGGTTAAAAACCTTGGCTTCCCACAGCTGGCGGCTTTTGCCCAGCCGCACGTCGAGTAATTTCTGACTATGAAGTAGAAAGCATCTATTTCAGATAGCAAAGTTAAAATTTCTGGATAAGAAGCATGCAAGTCTTCATTGAGTATTTTGGCTTGCAGTAATTTTACTGATGCACAAATTTTGCTGTTAGTAAATTCAAAGCCTAAAAAAGCAACTATTGTCAAAGTTTACTGTTAACTTCCTTACTTGTGGATCACAATCTATTTTGATGACTATCAAAGAACAAAACCAAAATGCTGCCAATCAGATTGAAGAGTTGCATGCTCAAGCTGTTTTAAAGCATAAGCAAAATCAGTTAGATGACGCTCTTTCTTTTTATCTGCGATCAATTGAGATAGATGAGCTTCAGTGTGAATGGATTTATGCCAATGCAATTACCATCTCGGCTCAAATCGAGAAATATGATGTAGCCCAAAAACTAACTACCCAAGCACATCAAATATATTCAGATTCTGATGAGATTTTTAGAGCTTCGGGCATCTTTTTTCATAGAGTTAATCAGGTTACCAAAGCGATCGCATCTTTCCAAAGAGCGATCGATTTAGAGCGCCAGCAGCCAGAGTGGGTCTATGCAAAGTTAATCGAGCTATTGGTTAGATCTAAACTTTATGATCGTGCGGCAGAAGTATATGATTTGGCGAGACAGCAGTTTCCTGAGACAGCGATTATTAATCACCAATTAGAGCTAGAAATTGCTGAAAATAAAAGCTCATTTTGCCCTGGTGCTGGTTCGGTTTACAAAGTACGAGAGCAAGAACAAGTATTAGCTGTATCTCCCACCAGAGAGATCCCTGCCAGCATTGAAAACAATATAAATCTTGACATTAGCAAGCTCAGACGTAGACTTACTGATTCGGCTATTATCGAGCGGCATTTAACTTTATTAAATCAATTACTGTTTGAGATCGCACAAGGAAAAAAAGAAATGAATGTGGATGCTTTAGTGCATTGTTTGGCAGAAATGAAGACTGATATTCATTATCTAAAAACGAAGATGCTCAACTCTCCCGTTGAGAATGTCGATCCTCAAGCTGGGAAAAACGTGGAGTTGGAGAATATTGTCGGTTTGCTCCAGCCCATATTAATTAAGTGTGAGCTGAAAGAGCGTATTGTTGGTTCAGGCTGGTACGATCCCGAAGAACACGGACGCTGGAGTGGGCCAGGCACAGTTTCATCAATAGTACTCCCTTATCCTGTGGCAGGAAGCTACAAGTTTGAGATGGTTGTGCGCGCCGAAGCCAAACCAAACCTGCTACAAAGCCTAAAAATTAATGTCAACAATCAAGAGCTAGAGACCTCTACGATTCAGGGTAATAGTAATGTGTTTCCCGCAGTTGTTACAGGAGAATTAGAGATACCTCAAGACCGAAACCAGTCTTTTCTCGCTATCGACTTAGTCATTGATGAGACTTCAGTTCCTCTCGAAACTGACAGTAGATTAATTGGATTACTGATTGAAAGGATTAGCTTGATTCCCAACCTCACAGCGGCAAATTAAGATCATGAAACTAGAAGAGATTGTCCAGCAAAAGAAAGTTCTCCTGGTTACTGATGCCCCTTTTTGGGAAGGCAAAATGGGGAGTCATCAAAGAATATTGGCGATCGCTCGTGCACTCAAGGATAGCTGTTCGCTAAAGGTATTTTTCTTTGGCAGTATCGGTCTACAAAGGAGAACTGAGATTGAAGCAGCCGGGTTTAAAGATATGGTCGTCAGCTATAAAAACTTCGATCAGCACTTGAAACCCGAAAAGGTAGGTCTACCGCAGCTATCTTCGTTTGCAGATATTCCTGGACTCAAAAGACGTAGACATCATGCCTTTTATACAACTTTTGCTCAGTATATTGCGGCTGAAACACCAGACATAGTTCTCATTGAGTATATTTATTTAGCTTATTTGCATGACGCCATACCCCAGCGTTGTCTGAAGCTAATTGATACCCATGATGTGATGTGTTTTCGCGAGTATCGCTTTTATCAGCATAAAATGCTCAAGGCAATCTCGATGTCAGTTTCTTATCAAGAAGAGCAATCAATTCTCGAACGTTTTGATGCAGTACTGGCAATTCAAAAGCATGAATATAAAATACTGCGTAAGATGCTGCCTCAGAAGGTCATTATACTGTGTCCCCATTCCATAAGTTATTCTGGTCAGAATCAGCGTCACGTCAATAAAATTGAGAACATCGGTTTTATTGGCGCCGATAACGAAGCTAATCGTTCTGGCTTGGATTGGTTTTTGAAGCAGGTTTGGCCCATCGTTAAGCAGCTCGATCTTAAGCTGTATATATTTGGCAAAGTTGGAGATAGATTTCAAAGACTTTGTGACTCTGATGAGTCGATTAATAACATGTCCGACCAGCTATCTCAGGCGGAAATTTACTCCATGGTTGACTGCATGATTAATCCCGTATTTGTCGGTGGCGGGCTGAAGATCAAAACTTTGGAGGCTTTAGCATATTCTAAGCCAATCATATCTTCCCAAGAAGGAAGTGTTGGCATTGAGAATCCAGGGCAAAACGGTATTATTATGGCTCAAAATCGTCTGGAATTCATTGAAGCTTTGATCCAGCTTGTCAAACAGCCAGATTATGCAGACGAACTGATTCAACAGGGAAAGAATACTATTGAAAATCAGTTTTCAGCCGAAAATTGCTACCAGCCTTTAATTGATTTAATTAGCTGTTGTTGATTCTAAATTAAGGCATTTATGTTTTTAAATCTCAGCCATAAAATATTTAATGAAATCTTAGCTAATGCAAAACAACTACAAGCAAATCAAATTAACGGGAGATATTTTTCGGGTTAGTTATCGGCAAAGACCGACTCAAGATGGCAATGTCAAATGGCTATATCATGCCCTCAAAAACCCCTTAACTTTGGCTACCTCACTACCTATAGAAACATATCTATTTTCTAAACAGGATATATCTTTAGTCAGTGCTGGCTACCGTATGATTGATGAAAACATCTCTATGGAAGGATGGCCGAAGCTATTTTATCATGATGATTTTTCTGAAGAATTTCTTCAGCAGGCTTGGTTAAGCTTTAGAGATTCAATTGTAATTGCCTTTGAATTACCAGAATTGTTAAAGTCTGCTTTAGAAAGACTGAATATTCCCTATATCGATATCATCATTCACCCCGTACGCTTTTTGGACGATATCGTTTTTGGGATTAGAAGCAACAATCGCGACATTGCCCAGTTGCTACATCGCTATCTAATTCCGGAAGAATCGATTTTAATTCAGGCGGGTATTGTCATGGCGTCAATGAACCGTCTTAAGAGACTTAAAATTCCCGGTAGAGCGGCTCTTTTTGCGGGACAGACTACCGATGATAAAGTTTTAATTAACGATGGTAAATTTCATAAAGTTAGCAATTTTTTAAACAAGTTCAAAGAAATATCTGCTGAATATGACACCTTGCTAATCAAGTCTCATCCTTATAGTTTAGATCCTTTTGAAGCAGTTTCAATTTCACGTCTGTTTGATAATTGCCTAACAGTTTCAGATAACTTTTACTACCTTATGTCTCATGAAAATATTGAGGCAGTATATAGTATTAGTTCGAGCACATCAATCGAAGCCAAATACTTGGGCAAAGAGGGTCATCATCTGGCAAAGTACCCCTTCCGCTTTACTGAAGATTTTAATGAAGGAGAATTCCAATTAGGTTCTTTCTTTACTATTGATGATGCGATTTTCTCGACAGATTTTTGGCGTGAAGTTCTAGCTCCATTAATATCAACTACTCCAACCACTGGAGTTAAACTCCCCAAAAAACCTAATCGTATTAGAACTTCTTTACGTAGTTTCTGGGGATTTAATTTTGTTGACACGGATATAATTTGTCAGCTTTATAACAAGTAGTGGGAGGATTACATCTAAATATCTAAAAGAAGTGCTGGCTATTCTTTTGCTTGAGTGAACAGTTAGACTTATCTTTTACTTGCTTCTTCGAAACCTGTCCCCGAAAATAGATTTATAAAATAATGACCAACACAATAGTTAATGCTACTAGAAACAAGCTCTGTTTTAGCTACATTGCCAGCTTAGGCTGTGCCTGCAATACTTCTATGTATTTGAAGCAATTAAACTTGAAGCTGTTTTCACTCCCTTACGATTGGATCTTCAGCAACCTAGATATGATCCAGCATACAATTGAAGATGATTTTCAATCTTTTCTTAATCCAGAGCTAATCAATACGAGAAAGCAGAAGCAGGCTGGGCATAATTATTATCACAATAGATTATTCAACCACCATAATCCTAAAGACAATGAGGATGACCGTAGTTATTATCAACGCTGCATTAGCAGATTCAAGTCAGTATTAAGCAGCGAAGAAAAAAAACTTTTTATTCATACTGTTTATCAAAATCCTCAAAAATACCATCGCCATTTTATGGAGTTTGGTTCTAACTTCAAAAAAAGCGGTTTTGAACTAGAAGATGCAGATAAGTTTAACTCTTTTCTCAGCACTGTAACTAGTAATTATACTTTTTTGGTAATAGTTCAAAATCCTAATCAGCCAGAAGCACAAGTAAGAAAAATTTTCGACGAAAATAATCTTATGGTTTATGTTATTGACTGTCTTGGTGTATCTTCTGGTCAATTACTAACTAATCCCGTAGATCACGAAAATTATCAAAAAATTATTACCCAATTTGATTATGAGCTAAAGCCAATTGCTTGAATCAAACTAATGTAGATAATGGGCAAGAGACTATATTTTGGCGATTAATATTGATATCCACAATCTGATTGAGATTTTTTGATCATGTATACAGAACCAATTCTAGATTCTCCTGTTTCTAACGTATATCAATTACTACAGTTAGAAGCCAGCGCTATTAGTAGAACTGCTCAACAATTAGATCGAGAACAAGCTGATCGCAGCCTTAATATTTTGCATAATTGCTTAGGCAAAGTAATTATGACTGGAGTCGGTAAATCAGGAATTGTCGCGAAGAAGATTGCGGCTACCTTAACCAGCATCGGTACTTTAGCAATCTATTTGCATCCTTGCGATGCCCTCCACGGTGATTTTGGCATTGTCACGGAAGAGGATGTAGTGATTATGCTCAGTAATAGTGGTGAGACAGATGAATTGCTGACTATGATTCCTCATTTGAAACTGCGATCCGTACCCATTATCGGCATTTTGGGTAATCTCAAATCAACTTTAGCCTTGTTAGCCGATACGGTACTAGATGCATCCGTAGATCGAGAGGCTTGCCCACTCAACTTAGCGCCAACTACCAGCACTACCGTAGCCCTAGCTATTGGTGATGCTTTAGCTATGACTTTGGTACAAATGAAGGGTTTAACCCCAGAAGCTTTTGCCTTCAATCATCCTGCGGGAAGATTAGGAAAGCGTCTGACCCTCCGCGTAGCTGATTTGATGAACAGCACTGACTATGCACAATTACCCCCTACCGCTAAGTGGACTGAGGTAGTTTGTGCCTTGACTCAAGGCGGCTTTGGTGCCGTTAGTGTCGTTGATGAAGCGGGGTTCTTGATTGGGATTATTACCGATGGAGATTTACGTCGCTGGATGATGAAAATTCAGGCAACTGAACTGGATACTTTTACTGCTCAGAGTTTAATGACCTCCGAGCCTACGGTAGTATCGCCCCAAACCCTGGCATATCATGCTTTACAGCTAATGGAAAAGCGCGAGTCGCAAATTTCGGTTTTGCCAGTGGTTGATCAAGACCAAAAAAGCATTGGTCTAATCCGTTTACACGACATAGTAAGGAGTGGTTTGTCATGAATATTCTCGCAGTAATTCCCGCACGTTACGACTCTCAAAGATTAGCTGGGAAAGTCCTCGCCATGATTGGCGATAAGCCTATGGTGCAGTGGGTTCACGAGGCAGCAGTCAGTTCCGGGGTATTCACTAAAGTGATTGTGGCGACTGATAGCCAGCTAGTAGCCGATCGCGTCAAGGAATTTGGTGGAGAGGTAGAGCTTACGAGTTCCGAACATACCACGGGTACAGATCGGGTTGCCGAAGTGGCGACTCGCTATCCTGAGTTTTCGGTGGTGGTCAACGTGCAGGGAGATCAGCCCTTTGTTACTCCTAAGATGCTGAGTGAGCTGGTTGCACCCTATTTGGCGGGAGAATCGCCCGAAATGACTACCCTAGCCTGCCCTCTGGATTTGGCAGAAGCCTATAACGATTCCAACTCGGTCAAGGTAGTCTGTGGTCAGCAGCAGCAGGCACTATACTTTTCGCGATCGCCCATTCCCTTTTTCCGTAACCAGGGAGAAGTACCCGTTTATCACCATTTAGGGCTTTATGCTTTTCGGCAGGATTTTCTCGAAACCTATACCCAATTAGCCTCAACTCCCCTAGAGCAGTGTGAAGGCTTAGAACAGCTCAGAGTGCTTGAACACGGCTACACCATTCGCGTCTGTCAAACGGCGAAGGCCGTTGTTGAAGTAAACACCGCTGAAGATTTAATCAAAGCTCAAGAATTAATTTTGGAGACAAAAACATTATGGTCAGAACTCAAATCACAAATAGTCTAGCTGTTGGCGATGGACAACCCCTCACTCTTTTTGGTGGTCCTTGCGTAATCGAATCAGAAGACTTTACGCTCAAAATGGCGACAGGGATTAAGCAAGTCTGCGATCGCCTCAACGTTAACTTTGTCTTCAAATCTTCTTTTGATAAGGCAAATCGCACCTCAATCAATTCTTTTCGCGGCTATCCCATTGAAGAAGGTCTGAGAATTCTGCAAAGAGTCAAAGACGAAGTTGGTGTGCCTTTAGTAACTGATATTCACCTGCCTCATCAAGCGGCGATCGCTGCTGAAGTTGTGGACGTTTTACAAATTCCTGCTTTTCTTTGTCGTCAAACCGATCTTTTAGTAGCGGCAGCAGCTACAGGCAAGGCAATTAACGTCAAAAAAGGTCAATTTCTCGCTCCCTGGGATATGAAAAACGTCGTGACCAAACTAGAGTCCTGCGGCAACAGCAACATCATGCTGACAGAAAGAGGCACTAGCTTTGGCTACAACACTCTAGTAGTCGATTTTCGTTCCCTCCCCCAAATGCGTGCCTTGGGCTATCCCGTCGTCTTTGATGCGACTCATAGTGTTCAGATGCCTGGGGGCAAAGGTACCCAGTCTGGCGGACAGAGAGAATTTGTCCCTTATTTAAGCTGTGCAGCAGCAGCAATTGGCATTGATGCCCTGTTTATGGAAATTCACGAAGATCCCGACCGCGCTTTAAGTGATGGACCCAACATGATTCCTCTGGCGCAGTTGGAACAGGTTTTGCGGCAAATATTAGCTGTTCGTCATAGCCTCCAGGCTGCCGTTCCCGTATTAGCTTAAATAACTGTCAACATTTTTGAGGATTATATAAGATGACTAAGCATTTAGTCGTTCTCGGTTTTGCCAAATGCGGCACCTCTCTGCTACACGAAGTTTTTAAAGAGTTCGATGAGTTCTGCACGCCGATCCATAAAGAAACTAATTTCTTTAGTATGCATTGGAAAAAGGGCTTAGATCATTATCATAGTAAATATGACAATTACGAACAGGCGGAATCTGAAGGAAAGATTTTTTTTGACTCTTCGCCAACCTATATGGGGAATGGTTATCTAGAAGCTTTAGCCAGAATCAAAGCGACCTTGGGGGATTCAGGCAAATATGTCATTTGTCTGCGTAATCCTATCTATCGCGCTTTCTCTCACTACAAGCATCAGATCAATGCCTACTATGCAAGGTATGGGTTCTTTACCCGAAAACCCAGGGAGAATTTTCAGCGGGTTTACAATGGCAGCTTTTTTGATGAAGAGACTATTAACAGCAGCAAAATATTTGAATATTATTTTGACAAGCTAGTAGCAGCAGAAAATATTCTGGGTAAAGAAAATATTATTTACTTTATGCTCGAAAATGACATCAAGAAATTTGATGTTTTTTATCGTAAAGTCTGTGCTTTGTTGGAAATAAACTACCAGCCATATTTTGCCGATAAGCCTTTACCCAGAGTTCTAGTGGGAGACTATTTGTCTCATTATCACTACTCAAAAAATAAAGATCTTTTCTTACCCTACAACAACAAGCTTTATACAATCAAAAAAGGTGGTTTATTGCTGCTCAACCATCGGGGCAACGAACTATTTCCTGATCTTAGCGAGCAAAAAGTAGCAGAATGCTTAGCGGCATCTAACCGCTGGACTAATTTCTTGCCTGGAGAAGTGGCTCAAGAGATGTTTAACAAGTTCTTTGCTCGCGACTGTCAGGCAATAGAAGATAACTTAGGGCTTGACTTATCTGCCTGGAATAAGTTTAAAGATAAAACTTCTCTCAAAGCAGAATTTTCGCCCCAATATGTTGTTGAGGGAGTCAAAAAAGAAGCGCCAGAAGTATCTTTCCAATCATTAGTTTCAGTCTAGCTAGCAGATTTTGGCAGCAATAATATCGCAACGATGGAAATATCTCAATTGCAAAATAAAATGTCTGGAGTCAAGCTTTTGGCTCTGGACGTAGATGGCATTCTTACCGATGGTGGACTTTACTATACCGAAAGTGGCGAAGTCTGTAAGAAATTTAACGTCAAAGATGGGAAAGGAATCAAGCTGCTGATGCAGGCGGGAATCGAGGTCGCAATTATTAGTGCCAACGACTCAGCCGCTACCAAATACCGCGCTCAGAAATTAGGGATTGCCAATTGTTTTATTGGTGTTGAGGATAAAATGGTCGTGCTACAGCAGCTCTGTGATCAACTTAACTTATCCCTAGAGCAGGTAGCCTACATGGGCGACGATCTCAATGACCTGCCTGTATTAAAAGCAGTTGGGATTCCCATAACGGTTGCCGATGCCATTGCCCAAAATAAAGCCGTAGCTATTTACGTTACCGAAAGAGCTGGCGGCAACGCGGCGGTGAGAGAAATATGTAATTTGCTCCTCAATTCAATAGTTTAGTCATTACGGAAATAAATTCAGAGCTTAGGGAAGATGAAGAAAGAACTGTGCGTAATCTATGCCAACTGCCAGAATCAAACTATTGCCCACTTTTTACAAAAATCTCCAGCTTTCAATCAGAAATATCTGATTAGGAAATATTCGGTAGCGGCAATGATTGAAAATGGCTCTCGGCTAGCGCCGGAAGTTATTGAACAAGCCAAACTGTTCATCTATCAACCAGTCAAAGATACTCATGGAGAGCGAGCATCTAACTATCTATTGCAAGAGCTGCCTGCTGATTGCCATACAGTTTCTTTCCCTTCACTATACTTTACTGGCTATTTTCCCCAATATTGTAAAAATCCAGCTTTAAAAACAATTAGACCAAACCATGCTCATGGTGTAATTCCCCATGGAGATGCCAATATTATTTCCCTGGTTAATCAGGGCAAAAGCGATCGCGAAATTAGCGATCTTTTACACAACCGCAATTTTTATACTCAGGAATATTTGCTAGCCAAGGTTGAAGAAAGTTTGGCAGAATTAGCCAGGCGAGAATCTGAGCTTGATGTACGGGTTAGCGATTTTATCAGAGATAATTATCAGTCCCATCAATTATTTTATAGCCAAAACCATCCGACTGATATTTTAGGGATGTTTGTTGTTAACCAGATTTTAGAGCTGCTTGGTTTCTCTCCGATACAGGATCCATTATCCTTATCTCGGTCTCTGCGGGGAGTCCAGAGTAATGTCCAAATACCTTTTTATCCCAGCGTAATTGAGCATTTGCATCTAACTTTTGCTGGTCGAGAAACTGTCTATGGTCATAATGGTTTTTGCACCAATAGAATGACTTTTGCCAGATATATCTCTGAATATATTGAGCTGCATAAGTTAAACGATCATAGTCCTAATTTCTATTACTTCCAAGGGATAAAATTTGGACAGTCTGGCAAACATCAGCTAGCGATTAACGCCCTAAACCAAGCAATAGCTTTGAAGCCAGGAAATGCAGCTTATTATCAAGAGCTGGGGAAAATTTACGAGAAAACGAAAAATCTAGCTGAAGCTGAAGCTGCATATAAGCAGGGAATTAAACTAAGCCCAGATTGGGATCAGCTATATGAGCTTCTGGGCAACGTCATGTTAGAGCAGAAAAAGTATTCAGCAGCCTTAACGATTTTTAAGAAAGCTGCGATCAAAGCACCTAACTGCGATAGTTATTATTATTCTTTGGGGAGAACTCTGCTCAAGCTTAATCGATTAAATGATGCTGAAAAGTGTTTTCATAAAGCTATCCAGCTAGAGCCGACAAAATCTTTCTACTACCGTTATTTGGGAGATATCTACAAGAAAAAAGGTCAGTTCGACTTGGCAAAGCATAATTACCAAAAAGCAATTTCTATTAGCCCCAATACTGCCTACTTTTATCGTAGTCTGGCAGATGTATTGGCAAAGCAAAATCTTTTGGATGAGGCAATCAACACCTGTGAACAGGCAACTCAGTTAAATAGTCGAAATCCCAACTTTTACCGTACTTTGGGTGATATTCAGCTGCAAAAAGGTGACGTTACCCATGCCTTAAAAACCTATCAACGGGCAATCAAGCTCAAGCCAGATCAAGTTAAGCAAATTTTTGCTCAACTTGAAGAGTTTATTCAAGCAAAAGTTGACAGCACCACTGCGAATAACTTATCCCCTCTAGCAATGACTGAGGTTCAATCAACCTAACAATAGGAGTTAGTCAACTCCCTGAATTACAGGAGTTATGCCGTTGTTCCTAAAAGGCTGGGGATTGCCCTGCCAGTTGAAGTCGCTAATGCGAAGACTGATCGAGCCAATTTCCAGCGTCGGGTTATAGCGCAAAATCACATTATGGGTACGCCGACTATATTCCAAGATATAGTCACTGCTAATCGTATCGCGATCGCGCAGGTCGATCTTGGTTTGATAACCGACCCGAATAGGACCGTATATCTGCTGGGTCAGATCGAGAGAGAGAGTTTGCCGATCTACCAGACGGTCAAACAAGAAAGGTGATTCGTCTCCCCGCAGGTTTTGAGAATAGCTAAACTGGAAGCCAGTGTAGTCCAGCCAGCTACGGGAAAAATGACCAAGCTGTCCTGCAATACCAACTCGTCCTTCTAGGGAAGGCTGGGAATCACCATTACTATAAAAACTCCCGACTCCAGAAATGTTGGTAAACAGATCTAAATAGGGAACCACAGGAACAGGAGTATAGCGCAATCCCTCTTCTTTAGTACTGGGTAATGCTGTGCCTGTCCAGAGCGAAAAGCTCTTGCTGAGAAAAGCCGCAGTTTGATATCTAGTTAGATTAATGCGATCGTTTTCTCTGACTGCTGCCAGGAGATCTGGTCGATCCGTATCGTCGCTAATGTTTTTGATCGACCCCTGGATGTTGAGCCGAATTCCCGTATTGCCCAGGGTAATTTGAGGAGAGGTAATTGTCCCCCCAATGCTTTCGCGAACTGTTTGAAAACCCAAAGAACCATTAAATAGGCGATCGCGAAAATTATATTCTAGGGCAAGCTGATAGGGATTATTAAGGTTGCCGACTCTGTGCTGTAGCTCAACGTTACTCCGCAAGCTATCTTCATAATTTTCTAAATCTACCCCTGCCAGAGAAAAATAAGCATCAAAATTGGTTCTAGGGCTAAAATCAGCCTTAACACTGCTAGTCAGACCAAATACTGAATCATTAAAGACACCTCCATCATCATCATCACTAAAACCAAACGTAGTGGGAAAAAATGCTCGCTGTAAGAAATACTGCGGCGTAATCCTCCAGCTAAAGTTTTCGCGATTGAGCAAATTCCAGCTACGCTCGATATATAATCCGCCTCGCTCATCACCATCAAAAGCGATGTTAAACAGTCCAGGTCTACTAGGGCTATTATCAAAGGTAAAGGCACTAAGCAGCAGGGGTACTCGAAAGCGATCGTCAATGACCAGG
>JBCBWB010000137.1:0-13946 GCA_039817275.1 Cyanobacteria bacterium J06648_1
TGGGTTGGCTATAAATAATTGTCCAAAGGATACAAGATCAGCTTTACTGCTGGCTAAAGCAGCGATCGCGGTTTCGTGAGTATAGCCACCGTTGGTAATTAAGGTTCTTTGATAGATAGGTCGAAATAAAGGTGCTACAGGATTAATTACATCTCGGTTCTTTAAATCGGTTTCATTTGGTTCCATTAGATGTACATATGCTAACCCTATCGAATTAAGCGCTTTGAGTACATAACTAAAGGTCGCTTGAGGATTCGAGTCAACCATACCGTAGAAGGTGTTGCTGGGTGAGAGTTTAATGCCTACTCGATCTGCTCCCCAAACGTCAGAGACTGCTTTGACCACCTCCAGCAGAAATCGAGCGCGATTTTCAATTGAACCACCGTACTCGTCAGTTCTTTGATTAGAGCCATCTTGCAAAAATTGATCGATGAGATAGCCAAATGCGCCATGTAGTTCAACACCATCAAATCGAGCCGTTTTAGCATTCTCAGCACCAGTACGAAACTGCTCGATGATTTCCGCAATTTCCGACTTTTCCAAAGCGCGAGGCGTTTCCATTGCTACTTTGCCAATTGGCGTGTGCAGTTTCCCTCCAGGGGCGATCGCACTTGGCGCGACAGGCTGCTTGCCGTCTAACAAGGAAGAATGAGATATTCTGCCGCAGTGCCACAACTGAAGAAAAATCTTGCCCCCCGCATCATGAATCGCATCAGTTACTTTTTGCCATCCTGCAATTTGCTCTGGTGTATAAATACCAGGACAGTTCATATATCCATTGCTTAGGGGTGAAACCATCGTACATTCGGTGACGATGAGTCCTGCTGATGCGCGTTGAGCGTAATAAGTTGCCATCACAGGTTGCGGAATACTATCAATTGCTCGTAACCGAGTCATCGGCGCCATTACTATTCGATTGGGGAGCCTATTTGAACCTAGATCGATTGGAGAGAAGAGATCAATGTTCATATTTTTGATTTTCCAAATTTATGAAAATCCTACCCTCGCACGGGTAAATTTATCTTGTAGGATCTTGCTTTTTCTTGGCACATTCTTGCTTTGTTTAGTCTCTCGTACAAAATCTGTTATTTAATAGCGATCGCTTGTAATTACTGTGAAAGATACGAACCCCTGTTCTATTGCTTTAGTAGCGTGTAGATAAATACTAAAACGCACCATCTACAGCACTACTGTCTAGATAGTTCCCTAACTAGCTAAAGTATCCAGACATTCTATTACTACGGAATGTAAAGCTAATTTTATGCAGTTTAAATGAATTCAAACTAACTTCGGCTACCTGCACCGACAGCGATTAGATGATCTCGTACCAACTGTTCAAACTGATAGAGATAAGCCATGCAAATCAAGCGAATTAGCATAGTGGGATTAAAAAAGTTGCTTGTGCCTAGCCACCAGCTATTCATTGAAGATAGATAGTAATTAGGTGAAAACAGCACAATGGTAATCATAGTGCTAAGAATCATCGTCATGGCGATCGCTAGCCAGCCATAGAGTCCTTCCCACCAGCTCATCAAGCCAGGAAATAGCGACTGACGCTCGGGTACTTCTGGAGTTTGCACATCGGGGACATATCGATCAAGAAACAGATGTAGTAAATTATGGGCGATCGCGATCACGACAATGGGCGAGAGTAATAGTAGTAGATATAGGACGACATAACTTTTGGAGGAGAGCAAATTGAGCATCTCGTAATTGAGATTATTCAAAGCTGCTTTTAAAACAAATTTCATCCCCCGCACTAACAACAGCAGCAGGATTGCGCTCATCCAGGCATTAAAATTGGGAATCCAAGACGGTAATTTTTTCATCGTTCGAGCCGATTGAGTTCGGCAAAAGTTATTCTTTCCAGGCTAATCAGCAAGTCAGAGTTGAGGTGCGATCTGCCTCACACAATTGATGAATTTTAGAAGTATTTATGGTTATTTGCTCTCTGCTTTTGGGCAGTTTAGGGTAAGTTCCCGATTGTTCGAGCGGGGGACTAAATGCATTAACTGATTGGTCTAGACTGGGTGAAGATTGAGCATGGACAAAATATATAGAATTATCAGAACGTTCCGAGGTATGGTCGGGTTGGGGGTACTAGCCTTGCTGTTGGTGACAACGGTGATTCCTGCGATGGCGGGAGAAAAGCCCGAAATGATCAACCGAACGGCTACCCGTCTGCTGATCAAGGGGAAAATAGCTTACGAATCGGGAAAATTTGCTCAAGCCGAGAAACATTGGCAACTAGCAGAGGATAAATTTGCCGCTCAGAGCGATCGCCCACACCAAGCTTTAAGCCTCAATTATCTTTCCCTAGCCAACCAGGAATTAGGCAAATGGTCAGCGGCAGAGGGATATATTGACGCAAGTTTAAAATTACTAGAATCAGGTTCAAATCCCGAAGTTCTAGCTCAGGCACTTAATACTCAAGGAAACCTACAGCTAGCTAAGGGCAATGGCGAATCTGCTTTAACTAGTTGGTCAGCGGCAGAAAAGATTTATCGTCAAGCCGAAGATCCTCTAGGTATTCTCGGCAGCAAGCTCAATCAGGCGCAGGCTTTACAACAGCTAGGCTTATATCGGCGATCGCAAACAATGCTCGAACAGCTACAAAACGAATTAAATGATGAGTCCGATCCCCAGTTGCGGGTGATGGGTTTACGTAGTTTAGGTAATGTTCTTCAGGTAGCGGGTAATCTGGAGGATTCTCAGCAGGTGCTTAAAACTAGTCTCACCCTCGCGCAAGAGCATCAGCTATCAGCAGAAACTAACGCTATTTTGTTTAGTTTGGGTAATACAGCACGAAGTCTCCAAAGTTATGAGGCGGCGATCGCTTTCTATGAGCAGGCAGCAACTAGAACTAGCGATCGCCTAACCAAAGTTGAGGCACAGTTAAATCAGCTCAGTTTATTATCTCGTCTGAACCAAAAACAGGCTGCACGAGAATTAATACCTCAAGTACAGGCTAATCTGATTAGCTTATCTCCCACTCGTCGCAGCATCTACGCCAGGGCTAATTTAGCCAAGAATTTAATCGAGCTGAATCAGTCTGGTAGCTTGAAACAAGATCGCTCTTATAGTAAAAAACTACTAGCGAAAACCATTGCTCAGGCAAGGGCGATCAATGACACCAGAGCTGAATCCTATGGCTTGGGGATGCTCGGTCATCTAGCCGAACAACAACATCAATTACCAGCCGCCAAAAAACATACCGAACAGGCATTGATCTTAGCTAGCAAAATCAACGCGACAGATATTGCCTACCAGTGGCAATGGCAACTGGGCAGAATCCTTCAGAGACAGGGTGATATTCCTGGGGCGATCGCTGCTGAATCTGGTGCAGTAGAAAGTCTGGCAAAAATTAGGGGGGATTTGGTCGCGACTAATCTTGATGCTCAATACTCTTTTCGCGAAAGCGTCGAGCCAATCTATCGCGACTTAGTAAGCTTGTTGGTTTCTCACGACCCTAACCAAGATAACCTCAATCAGGCAAGGGAAGTAATTGAATCTCTCCAGCTAGCAGAATTAGAAAACTACTTTAGAGAAGCCTGTATCGATGCCGAACCCAAGCAAATCGACCAGGTAGACGCTCATGCGGCGGTAGTCTATCCGATTATTTTGCCCGATCGCCTCTCGGTAATTGTTTCTCTCCCAGGACAACCAATTTCCTATTACGAACACAGGGTAGCTCAAGCTGATGCCGAACAAACCATCGAGAAACTATTTCAGTCGCTCAATCCTGTATTCTCCAACAAAAGACGCTTAAAACTGTCGCAGCAGGTTTACGATTGGTTGATCGAACCCGCCGAGGCAGAATTAGCCAAGAGTGAAATTGAAACCTTAGTATTTGTGCTTGACGGCAGTCTGCGTAATCTACCCATGGCAGTACTACATGATGGGTCACAATACCTGGTAGAAAAATACAACGTAGCTCTAACTCCTGGGATGCAGTTGCTCGACCCCACAGCCTTAAAAGATCAGGAGCTACGAGCGGTAGTAGCGGGGGTCAGCGAGTCTAATCAAGGCTTTAGTGCTTTACCTGGAGTCAAAACCGAAGTAGAAGGGATTTCCGAAACCTTCCCTTCCCAACTGTTGCTCAATCAGGAGTTTACTAGTCAAAACTTCCAAGAACAGCTCAGACAAGCTCCCTCACCGCTAATTCATTTAGCGACCCACGGTCAGTTTAGCTCTAATCCTGAAGAGACTTTTATTGTCACTTGGGGCGATCGCATTAAGGTTAAAGATTTTGAAAATATTCTGCAAGCCAGAGAAGAAAGTTTAGACTCTAAACCAATCGAACTACTAGTTTTGAGTGCTTGTCAAACCGCAGAAGGAGACAAAAGAGCCGCTCTGGGTATTGCGGGAATTGCCGTACGCTCTGGGGCGAGAAGTACCCTAGCAACCCTGTGGTCAGTAGAAGATCAGTCTACAGTCAGCCTGATGAATCAGTTTTATCATCAGCTATCGACTACTGACTCTATTACTAAAGCAAAAGCTTTGAGAGAAGCGCAACTTGCTCTAATGCATTCAGATAAATACAACCATCCCTACTACTGGGCACCATTTATCCTCGTCGGTAACTGGCTCTAAACCCTGCTGATCTTCCTCACCCTCTGTCCCTCCAGCTATCACTGGGGGGTTTTTTGTAGATCTGCCCTTTCTTCGGCAACGATCGCACCCTCCACGGGACACACTTGGATACAGATTCCACAGTCGATACAGGTCGCAAAATCAATCCAGTACCACTCTGTACCCTTAACGTTTTTCCCAGGGCCATCGTGAATACAGGCAACGGGACAAGCATCGACGCAATCAGCTACTCCCTCGCAAACGTCGGTGACAATAGAATGAGGCACGGTAATTTATCTCCTTTAAGTTTTATTACGGCTGGTATCTGCGATCTTAGCAGAATTAGACCAGCTTAATACTCCCGTATCACCGTCCAAATATACTGGTTGTCCGACTGGCAAAGCGGCATTCGCGCCATCATGACCAAAAGGTAAATCGTAGACTACAGGTATGCCCAAATCTTCTAGGCGATCGCCTAAAACTTCCGCGACCGTCCAGCTATTGCTGCCAGGATAAGGCTCACAACGGCTAAAGCGACCTAAAGCAATACCTTTAACCTGGTTTAGTACTCCCATCATGCGCCATTGAGTCAACATGCGATCAATGCGGTAGGGATACTCCGTTACGTCTTCTAAAGCCAGAATTGCCCCCTTAAAACTCGGCTGCATTGCTGTTTTGAGCAAATGAGTCGCCACAGTCAAATTCCCTGGCAGCAAGATCCCTGTTACCTGTCCTCTAATTCCTGGCTTGCCCTGTAGTGCATTTAGCTGTCCTGTTTCTAAGTAATTAAACAGACGAGCGATCGCCCATTCTGGTTCAGAGGCTAAAGTTGTTAATACCGAACCATGAAGCCCCGAAATCCCCTGGGTTGCCAAACTCCACAAGAGACTCGTAACGTCAGAAAAGCCAATTAACCACTTAGGATTAGTTCGCGACCAAGTAAAATCTTCTAGCAGCCGCGCTCCCCCGTAACCACCCCTGACTGCCAAAATTGCCTTGCATTCAGGATTCTTCCAGGCAGTAGCCAGATCCAAACGGCGATCGCGATCGCTTCCTGCTAAATAACCACAGCAAGATAAATAGTTATCGCCCATTTCTACTCGATAGCCTCTCGAACGCCAAATCGCCACACCCTGCTCTAAGGCATCAGTAGCCTTGACTGCCCCCGAAGGCGCGATCGCCATAACCAAATCCCCAGGCTGGAGTAACGGTGGTAGCTGACAGGGTTGTAATATTTCAGAGGCTGATGACACGAGCTAAATCCTGGATATTTATTAACCGAAGCCAGAAGTATAGCTGCTATGTTTTTTAACTAGCCAATAAAGTCAGCGATCCCCTCGCTTTACAAAGTTACTTTATGTTAAGTTGATCTTTATAAAGTTTTAAGATTATCCAGGCTTAAAGAAAATATTATGGCGTTTGAAATTCCCAATGGCATCAAAACTTGGTCGCAGTTTAGTCATCCGATCTTAATGTGGGTCTTGCTCGGTCTGACCGTCTATGCCCTGTATCTGGGACTGCAACACAAAAAAATTCGCACTGCTGATAAAGAAACTAGAAAAGAGCTGGTCAAGGGTAAATTTGGTGAAAGACATCATCAGACAGGCTCGATACTGCTAGCTTTTATGGTTTTAGGTAATATTGGCGGTATGGCAATTACCTACATCAACAATGGCAAGCTGTTTGTCGGTCCCCACCTATTAGCAGGATTGGGTATGACCGCTATGATTGCAGTCTCCGCATCCTTAGTTCCCCTCATGCAAAAGGGTAATAGCTTGGCTCGGACAACTCATGTATCTCTCAATATTGTGCTGTTGGGTTTATTTGGTTGGCAGGCGTTAACAGGAATGCAGATCGTGCAGAAAATTGTTGATCGCATTATGTCATAGACCCCAGTAAGAAGGTTGCTAAGGTGTGTTCCTCTTGTGCCTAGAATCAGATCAAAATCTTCGAGAGGGACGCATCGCCAGGCAGATGTTCATCAGGCAATTATGCAAATCTTAAACAGCCAACAGGTGCAGTCTTGTCATCTAGTCAGAAATAATTCGGGCAGCTACGAATACTGTGGGGGAATAGTTTTTCAGAACAGGATGTTCATCCAAATTCAGCTTTTCCTGACTAACGAGCGAAAAGCTGCTGTTGACTATTGCCATCGGCAATATTTAGCCCATCGAGGTGCAAGATCATATTTGCTAGTAGAGGAGAAGCTAGGATTCACAGTTTGGCAAGAAGATAAGTCTGCTAGAGTTGCGGGTAAATACGAGCCAGGAAATACGATTCAGGAACTCAATCTAGAGAGCTTACTTACTGAAATCGAGACTATTGGCGATCGCAATTTGAGCGCAGCAAGCCCAGATCATCTTCGTCAAAACCTCCAAAGCGCACTGAAAACAGTAATCGACTTAGGACAGGAACTGATGCGTGAGCAATAGTTCATTGGTTTGGATTGCCTCAAAATAGCCAGTTTGGGATGTGAAGGAACTATTTAACCGTGTTGTTTTGACAAGAGCGAGAACGTTCACATCTGGATGAGGAAATCAAAACAGCAACCAAGTAAGCTGAAATTGGCTTACCCAAATCATTTTTTCTCTCAACATAATTTAATTTTAAGCAGCACAACTAGGAACCAGATCAACTTTATTTAGCTGTCTGCTGCTTTTTGGGGGCATAGCTAAACCATAGTTTTGATGAAAATCTTGCTGTACTTTGTAGGTTAAGCGGGGTGATACTTGGCGAACAATTTGCGCTAATAAGCGATCGCCCGTTGCCTGAATCAAGCTTGCTGATAATTTACTGATAAATTGAGGAAACTCTACCTTGACCTTCAGATCCAAGTCCCAATTGACTTCTGTAAGGCGATCGGGAATACTTACCTGTTTACCAAACAAACCTTTAGTTTTGCTCCGAACAGAATCACCAGTTACTTCTGCTAACTCCATACGGGCATGGTAATTAACCTCATAACCTTCATCACTATCGGCAATTGGAATAGTCTGCATCAAATAAACTCGATCTACAGGAGGATTTAACACTACGCCAATTTTTGGTTCAACTTCATAACCAAATGAGCCAAATTTGCCGACGGTTAAGATGTAGCCATTTTCAGTCAAAGGTTCGACCTTCATAGGTTGGGCGCAACGACAAAACCAGCCTTCATGAGCATTGAGATATGCGGCTACGGTATCTACATCACTGTACATATCCATTCGTCCTTGGAAGCTAACGTTGAAGACAAATGCTTTTTGCTGTTCTGTACAGTCGTTATAAGTAAGCTGCATAGAGTTAGAGTCAGGGATTTCTAAGATATTCTGTGGGTGATTGATGAAATTAGATTGCATGTCGTTTTCAAAATTAACTTTTTATCGCCAACCCATACTGTTATTATGATTACAATAAAGGGGTTAATAATCAGCTAAACACTGTTTTTTAGAGATAGCTGTGATTTAGGTTTCTATGGAAGTATTTGTTGCTGGGGCTACAGGAAAAACAGGAAGACACATTGTAAGACAGTTAATTGAGGCTGATGTTCCCGTCACCGCACTAGTTAGAGATTTAGAACGAGGACAAAATGTCTTGCCTAGCAGCACCAAACTGGTTGAAGGAGATGTCTTAAAACCAGCTACCTTTGAATCGGCTCTGTCTAACTGTAGTGTTTTAATTTGCGCCACTGGAGCCAGTCCTAGTCTCGATCCGACTGGACCTTATCAGGTAGACTACGAAGGTACCAAGAATCTAGTAGATGCCGCCAAAAGAAAGGGCATAGAACATTTTGTTTTGGTGTCTTCCCTCTGCGTATCCAAGTTCTTCCATCCTCTAAATCTGTTCTGGCTGGTGCTGTATTGGAAAAAACAGGCAGAGAAATATATTCAGGCTAGCGGTATTCCCTACACTATCGTTAGACCAGGGGGACTCAAAGAAGAAGACAACAGCGACAATATTGTCTTGTCGGCTGCCGATACTCTATTTGAGGGCAGTATTCCCCGTCCCAAGGTGGCTCAAGTTTGTGTCGCAGCCTTATCTCAGCCAGAAGCTAAATCAACCATCGTTGAGATTGTTGCTAGTCCTGAGGCACAGGAAAAATCTTGGTCTGAGTTATTTGCCAAAGTTGCTTAAATTCTTTTGCTCAACGCGGTAGTCGCTCAAATCAGCTGAGGGCATTGCCACGATGAAAGTAAATGGGTAGAAAGTGGGTATAAGAACCCCAGAGGTATTGTTGCCACCAACGACGCTACGGCTGCCTATAAAGTTCTTAGCACTCAGACTAGAGGTAGACTGAGTACTAAATTAGCTTTACCAATCAAAGAAAGCTACTTCGACCGATTAGGACTCAATCAAAACACCTATGTCAACTATGCCTTACAGCTTGATGGCGGAGATAAAATTACACACAATCGCTTTGTTGTTCCCGATTGGGGCGATTTAAGATTCGATCTTCATGTTCCCGATGTAGAAGAATTTACCCCTGGAATTGAATATACCGACCTCAAAGTATTCATGGAGGCAAATGAGCCTGACGCACAGGAGTACGAACTTAGTTCTCGTATTATCGCCAAAGCAGGAGTATCTCGAACAGGTCAGAGGATTAAAGGAATAGAGATCGCCTTCGATGATGATTTTGCTAATCCTGGTTATGCTGATAATCGTATTGGCTTTGGTTCAGGAGGATTTGAAACCTTTACCTTAGATATTCCCGATGAGTTGCGAGGTAAAGTTTCGACTTTACGATTTGAACTTGGAAACGACTATAACGATGAAGTTTATCTAGATAACGTCTTCTTCCAAAGTCAGCATCTTCAGTTTGGTAATCCTACAGATGCCAGAATCCAATACGACCCTTATCCTACTGATGGATTGACTGAAAATCATAATGATAATCGTGAGAATTTCCTAGTCGAGAAACCACAATATACTATTTCTTACAATGATACGACCAAAAATCCCAATTGGGTTAGTTGGCAGTTGAATAGAAGCTGGTTGGGTGCAGAAAGTAGAACTAATAAATTCGAGCAAGATCATACTTTGCCATCTAATTGGGATAAAGTTCAAGGTGATGGAGATATTAATAAAAATATTGCTACAGATAGAAAGCCATATGATAGAGGACACCTAGCACCCTCAAACGACAGAACTAGGAACGAGAAGGAAAATTATGCAACTTTCTTAATGTCAAATATGGTTCCTCAAAATCCTCAGAACAATCAGAATATTGATTGGTGGAGAGGTCTAGAAGAATACTCTCGCGATCTTGTTAAAGGAGGCAAAGAGCTTTACATTGTTGCTGGTGGTCAGGGTCAAAAATCAGTTCTAAATTCTCCTAATGATTATGACATAAATGTTCCCGATCGCCTCTGGAAAGTTGTTGTAGTTATGGATAAACCTAGTCAAACGATAGCTGATGTTGATGAAAATACAATGGCTTTTGCTATCGACATACCTAATATCGATCCAGATAAAGATACTATAGTTGATCCTGATGATTGGAAAGATTATGTAATTCCAGTCCAGACCCTCGAAAACAGATTAGGAACAACAAAGTACGATTTTCTGTCAAATGTTCCAACAGAAATTCAGGAAAAAATTGAAGGTAGAGACCAAAATGAAATTTTAAACTGGATTAATAGTAGTAACTTATCTTCTCCTCTTCTAGCTGCTTCTGATACTTCCGTCGGGCATGATAGTTTCGTGGAAGATAACATCTTCACACCTAACAAGCTCGAATTCTCTGGCTCCACTCAGATCGACATAACTGAGGTTAGCCTGATAGAAGCCGAACTCGCTAAGAGTAGCATTTTTAAAAATAGCTCTAGTAAGGTTGACTTTACTAAGAGTAACTTGCCCGAAGATGGCGTAGCTAAAGTCCGCCCCTTCCATGAAGCAATTCTTAGCGAAAACACATTCAAAAATTCGCGCTCTACGAAAATTAGCAAAACTCAAGTCAGCATTCCTGAAAGAACCTCCATCAAACTCGGCTTCACTGAAGTCGGCTTCCCTATAGATTCCGCCTCTGATAGTTTTTCCGTTGAATCCTCCAAAACGTTGTCCAGTGAAATCCTTTTCGCCCCTAGCGTAGAGCCTGAGCAATTCTTCTCTATCCATAATTCTAAAACTAATAACGTTTCTAATAATATAAGTCAGGCTGATTCAGATACTATAAGTACGGACACTTCCATCGGGCATGATAGTTTCGTAGAAAATAGCATTCTTGCACATACCGATGATAAATTCTTTAGCGCCTCTGAAGTCGGCATAACTGAGATCGACATTCTTGAAGCTAACCTCGCTAAGAGTAGCGTTTCTGAAAATCGCTCTGGTGAGATTAGAGTTTTTGAAACTGACTTGATTAAAAACAGCATTGCTAAAGTCCGCCCCTTCCATAAAGCAATTCTTAGCGAAAACACATTCAAAAATTCGCGCTCTACGGAAATTAGCGAAACTCAAGTCAGCATTCCTGAAAGAACCTCCATCAAACTCGGCTTCACTGAAGTCGGCTTCCCTATAGATTCCGCCTCTGATAGTTTTTCCGTTGAATCCTCCGAAACGTTGCCCAGTGAAATCCTTTTCGCCCCCAGCATAGAGCCTGAGCAATTCTTCTCTGTCCATAATTCTAAAACTAATACTAATAACGTTTCTAATAAAATAAATCAGGCTGATTCAGACACTATCAGTGCGAATACTACCATCGGGCAAGATAGTTTCATAGAAGATGACTTCTTCAAATCTACCCATTTCACACTCTCTAGCCCCTCTCAAGTCGGCATAACTGAGATCGGCTTGGTAGAAACTAGTCTCGCTAAGAATAGCATTTCTGAAAATAGCTCTGGTGAGATTAACCTTGCTGAATCCAACTTGTCCGAAAACAGCATTGGTGAAGTCAATTCCTTCCATGTAGCATTTCCTAAAACCACTCTCGAACATACGAACTCTACTGAAATCGGCGAAGCTCAAGTCAACCTTCCCGAAATGACCGACATCAAACTCGGCATCACTGAAGTCGGCATTCCTATAAATTCCCCCTTCAATACTTTTATCCCTCAATCCTCCAAAACGTTGTCCAGTGAAATCCTTTTCGCCCCTAGCGTAGAGCCTGAGCAATTCTTCTCTATCCATAATTCAACACCTGAAATTACTAATGTACTAAATAATACCGCAACTAATATCTGGTCAGATTTACTTCAGCCTCAAACTCAACTAGACATTAATTTTCAAATTACCGACTTACCTACAGGACAACTAGCAGAAGCAACCATAACAGGCTTCAACGATTCTGGAGTCCCCAACACAGGAACGATCGCCATCGACCATGATGCTAATGGTGTCGGCTGGTTTATCGATCGCACTCCTTTAGATAACTCCGAATTTATTGCCCAAGATACAGACAGTTACCTACTGGCTGCTACCGAATCGGAAGCTAATGCCAAATACGATCTGTTAACTACCGTTCTCCACGAACTCGCTCACATCTATGGTTTCATCGATGGCTACGAAGGATTTGACACCAACGTTGAAACTGAAAACGGCACTACTAAATTCATTGGTGATGATTTTGAAGCTGTCCTCGATGGCGAACACCTAGATAAGTTGGCACATCCTAACGATCTGATGAATACTCATCTTGCTCCAGGAATACGTAAACTACCTTCCGAGCTTGATGTACAGATTCTCCAAGCAATACAGAAGGCAGAAGGCAGAGGGCAGAAGGCAGACGGTAATTTGGATGCAGCTTTAACTTCAGATCCTCTATTTGCGATCGCCAATGGTGACTTCAGCATCAGCGACACCACTACCTGGGATACGAGAGGTGCCAGCGATATTGGAGACATTCAGGCTGTACTAACAGAAGACTCGCCTTTCTTGAGCAACTTCACCCAAACCTTTGTAGAAGCAGGGGCAGATCTAACTATAGATGAAGGTAGTACTGTTAACCTATCGGGAAGCTTTACCGATGCTGGTACGGAAGATACCCATACAGTTGCTTGGGACTTGGGTAACGGCGAGACGACGATACAGCCAATGCTACTTCTACCTATGCCGATGGATATCAAATGGAGTAATTTCCTGCCTCGGTGCAACTTTGGTTTGCGCAGCGCCTGATATACTTTTTTAACTTGATCGTCTTACTTTCGGGAACAATGCTCGATAAAATTAAACAGCAATTAAGCCAGATAGCCAAAAAAAACGTGATTTCAATTAATCTCTGGTACGGCTCATATCAAAATTTTGGTCATTTGGGTAATCCTCAACGTTTTGTAAATATACTCGGAAACATTCATACGTCTGACGATATCTCAATCAAATCGACAACCTACACAGTTAATGGTTCTGATGAAATTCCCTTTGCTCTTGGTTCAGATTCACATCGATTAGCAGAAGCTGGAGATTTCAATCTTGAAATCAATTTGGCAGAACTATATCCTGGCGAAAACAATATAGTTATTAATGCCACTAATGCTCTTGGCAAAAGCGTTGCTCAAAAAGTTGTGGTTAATTACACAGCAGAGCAAAAGTGTTTGTTGCCTTATTCAGTTGACTTTGCTGAGGTAAGCAACATTCAAGACGTTGCTCAAGTAGTAGACGGGCAATGGACTATAGAAAATGGCGGAGTAAGAACTGTTTTTCCCTATTATGATCGCCTTTTAGCTTTTGGGGAAATGGACTGGCAGAATTACGAACTAACTGCTGAAGTAACCATTAATAATTTTACTCCACCTTTTGATGATCCTCCTAGCTATAATGTCACCCATTTTGGGATCTGTGCGCGTTGGCGAGGACATCACGATGATGGTTTTCAACCTCGTCGGAAATGGCATCCTTTAGGTGCGGCGATGGAGTTGACCATGAACCGTAATTTGCGCAATTGCCGCTGGCGAATTTTTGCTGGTGGATTGGGAGATAAAGCTTCATACGCCGAACAAAGGCGAGGAAAATTAATTGAATTAGAAAAACGATACATTTTTAAAGTATCGGTCGAAACTCAGGCTGATTTATCTACTCTATATCAAATGAAAGTATGGTCTGCTGATGAACAAGAACCTCTCAAGTGGGATCTCTCGGCGAAACATCAAGGAGATTATGGTAGAGGAAGCGTACTTTTGGCTGCTCATCAGACTGATGTTACTATCTGGAAAGTCAAGATCGAACCTTTATGATGCGATCGCTATTTTCAAATCACGCACGAGGGTCAGTATATCCCAAATCTCGTCAGACATTTTGTTGCAGCGTTGCAAGGCGATTGGGCAAACCAGCAAGAGGGGTGAATTTTGGTGCAAAACTGGCTGATTTTGAAGTTGAAGGTGATCGCCCCAGGAGTTCTGAAGGTTCTGAATTCCTGGGGACTTTTTCTTAGTCAGACTATCCTGCGATCGGGTCAGTATCAA
>JBCBWB010000138.1:0-13598 GCA_039817275.1 Cyanobacteria bacterium J06648_1
CCAAAAGTATCCCAATCTGTTTACAGAAGTGCGTGGCTGGGGTCTGATCAACGGTCTTGAACTCCGTTCTGATATAGACTTGACTTCGATCAATTTTGTTAAAGCAGCCATGGAACAAGGTTTATTACTTGCTCCCGCAGGAACCAAAGTGATCCGTTTTGTGCCGCCGCTAGTAGTATCCTCAGAGGAAATTGATCAGGCTACAAATATTCTCGAAACTGTGATTGAGCAGATTGCTTAGAATTATTCGGCAACATTGCGCGTGAGGGTTTAAACCTGACTAGAGACACTTACTGTCCATGCCATAGTTCTTAATCAATGTTTTGCCTAGAATGGTCGCTAGACTGAGGTGACAATCATGAAACTGTTACATCCCTAATGATGTTTTCTAGGTGAATAAGTAAAAATTCTATATGTGGTGAGGAGTGAACTATAAAAGGCTTGCTTTTGGGATCGAAACACGGAAAGAACCCCAGAAGCAAGTCTTCTCATCTTTTTACTATCTGGAGAATGTTTCCTAATTGATCGACACCCATAAATATCTCAAGCTGTTTGCCTTGCTCTCGCTACAACCATGCTGTTTTTTAAGCCGATAATTTTTTGGTAAGCTGCGCGATCGCCTTTTCCCTGATAATGTTCCAGAACAACATCAAGATCCTCGTAAGCTAGCCTTTCCTGTCTGACAAGATGGTGCAAAATTGCCCTGCTGATATATGCCTCGGTATAGTTGGGATCTAAAGCAATTACCCGCGAAAAATCGTCAATTCCCGCACTATAGTTGCCTTGGTGATGGTAAGCACAGCCACGGTTAAAGTAGCTAGCCAAACTACTAGAATCTAGCTCAATTGCCCGAGCTAAATTAGCGATCGCTGTTTGATATTGCCGCAACATAATATGTGCAGCGCCTAAATCATTCAGAATCATTGCCTGTTCTTTCCTGCCGATTTCCGAAGCAGTTAATGCTTGGTTGTAATGCTCAATTCCTTCCTGATAATTGCCTTGAGCAGCATTAACTAAACCCCAGTTATATGAAGCACGATATTCATCGGGATTTTGCTCTAGGACAAACTGATATTGAGTGATCGCCTGTTGATATTGTTCTAAGCGAAAATGAGTCAATCCCAGATTTAAATGCGCCTCTGTATTGTCTGGATTAATTTTGACTGCTTGTCTACAGCTAACTAATGCAGCTGGATATTTTTGCTGCTGTAGGTTCGTCAAACAGCGACTGCTGTAAACTATCTCTCTCGATACCACGGGATCTCGACTCATGCTGGTTATGTTCAACAATGCAGTCTGAATCTGATTGGTAGTTGCCAACCAAATTAGACAGACGGAAGCGGCGATCGCCAATAAACTTAGTAAAGATTTTTTGTGCCAGATAGTTCTCAATTTCAATCAAAGATATGACTACCCTTTGATCGATAACCTAAGTTAATTAATAACGCTATCGACACGCCGTCGAACTCTTCCTGCTTCCTAGTAATTTATACTTATTTTTGGTCAGTGATTAAGCAAAATATTAGCTACTGATTACGTTGCTTTCTGTATTGCAGTAGTTAAGTAAAGTTTTGTTAATTTACAGCTTAATATAGTCGCTTTATTTGGATAGATCGGCTAGAACTGTTCGTTGAAATAATTTAATAAAAATTACATAGTCTTGAATAAATATTTTGATGGCGCAATTATTCTCACGAGCATTTTCTCTCTGGGAATGACAACTATCTCCCTCGCCGAAAGTAGAATTTATGAACCATCGAATAAGGTAGTTAAGGATTTACAGCTTCAAAGACTAGATAATTCTTTGGCAATTAACTTGAGAAATTTGGAAAGCTACACCCCCGCAAAACCGATCGAGCAAAAGCCAAAACAAGAGCCTATCCCAGAAATTGCCGTCAACCTGATCAAAGAGTTTGAAGGCTTCAAAGACTATGCTTATATCGATACAGACGGTACACCTGTAATTGGCTATGGTTTATCAAGAATTAATGGTGTTCCCGTACGAATTGGCGATCGCATTACCCCATCAGAGGCTGATTCAGCGTTAGATGCTCATTTGCAAGAAATACAGCAAGAATTAGCCAAGGTAGTAAAAGTTGAATTAACCGAGCAACAACTGAGTGCCTTAGCTTCTATCTCCTTTAACGTCGGCGTTGGCGCCATCAAAAACAGTACTCTGCTGCGGAAAATCAACGCTCAAGACTATGCAGGTGCCGCTAATGAGTTTCTCCGCTGGGATAAAGCCAATATGCGCGGTAGACTGGTACAGTTGCCAGGTTTAAGCAGAAGAAGAGCCGCTGAAAGAAATTTGTTTTTACAAAATAGCTAACTAAAAACTTTGCTGGCAAGCATTACATAACAGTAGGGGCGAATAGCAATGGGATATTTTTGAATAAGTAAGGAGCTAATCCTTTCGCGTATTCGCCCTGAAAATTGACAGATCTAGTCAGCTGCTTGGCTCAAGCTCGGAGTTGTGTTTATGTTGTTGCTAAATAAGAACACCAGTCACTCCAGCCACCAGGATACAGCTTGGTGTTTTTATATCCCGTCATGCTCAGAGAAAGTAAGTTGACACAGGCGGTAACTCCCGAACCACAATAGACAATAATCTCTCCCGCCTCTTGATAATCACTCCATAGCTGTTTTTGAACTGCTAAAGATTGCAAATAGCCAGCTTCATTACTCACCTGTTTCCAAGGAGAATTGACCGCACCTGGGATACTCCCCGCAATGGGATCGATTGGTTCTCTTTGCCCTAGATAGCGATCGCGATCGCGAGAATCGACTATGATTACTTCATCTCGATTCTGTGCCAACTGAACTGTACCAAGATCTACGAGCCAGTCTGAGTGTGGTTGAGCCACAAAATGACCAGTTTGGCGATCAGGAATAATATCACTCACGGGCAGATCCGACTCTAGCCAGCCATTCCAACCGCCGTTGAGTAAAACTACCTGATCGTGTCCTAGATAGCGCAGTAACCACCAGAGACGAGAAGCGTAGGCAAAACGAGAATCATCGTATGCCACCACCAAAGTTTCATTTTGCACAATCCCCATCTGAGCCAATTTTGCTCCCAGTAATTTGGGGTTGGGTAAAGGATGTCTTCCTCCGTGGCGCTCCACCGCACTGGCTAAATCACGATCTAAGTTCAAATAATATGCACCTTGAATATGGCTTTGCTGATAAACCTGCTCTCCCCAACCAGGGTCGGCTAACTGAAAACGACAATCGACAATCACTACCTGGGGATTATTCAACTCTTGTCGCAACCACTCGCGATCAACCAAATACTCAGTTCGATTCATATTTATTCTTGATCTTAGCAATTAAGTTTAGTGTTTAATGCTACCCCTGTTAAGGTGATCGTATGTACTACTTGGGTTGTTGTTGACTATTTAGATTTTTTCTGACATGAAGCGCAACCCTTTAAGGTAACTCTTCAGCAATGATGGTTAGTTATCGTGCAGGCAAATTTTGATGTAAACCTGCTGACTCGACAAAAGATATCTCGAACTGCGATCGGGGGAAGACTACTAATAGCATCTAACTTAAGAATCAGGCATGAATTGGCTAATTTTTTTATTCCTTTCTTCCGCACTTATTTTTGTGATGATCCGCTTTATTCTTCGTGAGCAAAAGTTACGGAAGGCAATTAAACTTGCTAATTCGCAGAATTTTCAAGCAGCCTATGATATTTTGCATGGCTTATCTAAAGATAGATATGACTTTTTAATTGACTACTCTGATGACCATCGATTCATGTCATGTCACGCTTTTTGCTTATTAAATTTGGCTCGTTATCAGGAAGCGATTGAGATTTACGATCGCCTAATCAAAAGAATACCCAATACCAAAAGATTCAGAGACTGGCTGGCTCAGATATACCATTTTAAAGGTTCAGCTCTACTTAATTTGGAACGCAGCGAAGAGGCGATCACTTGCTTTGATAGAGCTTTGGAGTATCAGCCTGAGAATCCTGGGACTTTATTTAATAAGGCAAGTGCCTTGTGCGATTTGGCTAGATTTGATGAAGCGGTTCATTGTTGCGATCGCGGTTTACATTATGAACCAGACGATTACGATGCTTGGTTGCTCAAAGCCTATAGTCTATATAGGCTGCAAGATTATCAGGGTTCAATCAGCAATTGCGAACATGTCATACATCATCAACCAACATACTGTTATGCCCATGAGCTGAAATCCCAAATACTCTATAAATTGGGCGGCTATCAGTCGGCAATTATTAGCTGCGACGAGGCTTTACAATATCAACCCGATAATGTTGAGGTTATTTACAATAAAGCTTGCTGCAATGCCTTGCTCGGTAATATTGACTCGGCAATAGATAACCTCTACCAAGTTATGAATTTGGATCCTCATACATATCAGGATTCGATTCAGAATGATGAAGATTTTGCCAGTCTCAAACAGGACAAGCGTTTTCAAGAGTTAATCGAGAGCAAAGCAGATGTGGGAAAAACTAGTAGAAAAAAATAGTCTTTAGCGATCGTCAAACTCATTACTGTACTAATAAAGCAAGTGTATAGGCAGTTTCGATGTTGCTCTTATTAGTTGTGATGCTATAGACTCCATTTCAGAATAAATCCTCCCAACATAAATCTGCTGAGAGGACTTGAATTTTGACAAGCCGAAAAATACACGGCTATAATCTACATGTCAATGTTGGCATCTAAGACAAAATGGTCAGTTATACTAGATCCTGGAAGATAAAGTTGCGACCACCTAGATCGTCAATGTTGACGTTTTCAATGATTACGGCACTAGTTGGATCGTCACCCAAAGAGCCGAGACTGTAGCCTAGTTCAGGTCTAGAAGCGATTACGACATCCGCTCCTATTTGATAGAAGGAATTTTCCAGACCTTGGGTTAAGCCGTTGCTAAAGTCATCAAAGGCAAATTGATTAGCACCATTGTTTTGTGCGGGGTCTAATTCTGGTATACCAAGCTCGAAAGCACTGAGGTCAATACGATCTTCATTGACATCAAAATCAGTGATGACATCAACAAATTCACTGGTGAAGTCAGTACCAGGAGCAAAGGCAAAAATATCTTCTCCTTCACCGCCAGTTAAGGTATCGTTACCAGCACTACCGAAAAGAATATCGTCTCCGCTGTCTCCAAAAAGCTCATCGTTTCCTGTGCCACCTAGAAGCTCATCGTCTCCTGTGCCGCCAAAAATGGTGTCGTTACCACCATCTCCCGAAAGAAGATCGTCTCCTCCTTCACCAAAGATGGAGTCATTGCCAGCTCCACCAAAGATGGTGTCAAGTCCGTCTGCTCCTAAGCCCAATAACAAAGCATCTGGTGTTTCGGCATTATCACCGAAAAGGACATCATTACCTTCATTACCATTAATCAGGTCGTTGTCACCACCACCTTCAATTAGGTCGTTACCAAATTCGCCAGAGAGTTCATCGTCACCAACTCCACCAAAGAGAGAATCATTACCTAATCCACCCAACAGAGTGTCGTCACCAACTTCTCCCTTCAACTGATCGATACCGTCTAGTCCAGCTAAAAAGTCATCACCAGTGTCGCCTTCTAGTATGTCGTTGCCGCTAAGTCCCAGCTCAGTAAATAAGGCACTACTATCATCGGCAAGAGGACTGCCGAAAAAAGCAACATTTGTTCCATTTGGCATAATTATCTTTCCAAAACTAATATTTTGTGTTCAATATGAACACTTGTGATATTAGCATTGTCATTGAAGAAATTTCAAGCAATTTACATTGATTTTTTTATGAGGCTTCTTTCTTATTGAAAGAGCAAAATATGACAATAAAATCAACCTTTTGTCGATTTAGAGATCAACGCATTTGTAAATAAAATTTAATATTTGAATTGTATTACTTTCTTTTGCCTCATGTCTTATTGCTTTGTTTTGACTTAAAACAAGATACTTTACTAGTCCAAAAGATTCCTAGTCAATTATACTCATGAAATCTAAAGCAGAAAAAATGTATTTCATATCACATATATTGTGTAGCACGCAACACGTTAATTTTTGTGCTGTTTGCACAATGAGTTTGAGCGAGGAGCAATAAAATTAAAAACTAAATAATTGACAAGCCAGCATTTTTTTTAATGGCTATGTTAAATAAACAACATATTTGTCTGAATTATTCATTTATTACTAGCTTATTGCCAAGCATAAAAACTAATAAATGTTCAGAAGAAGTAGATCTCTTATCGCTGCGTTAATCATACTTAGGTATATTCGAGTTCTGTCTATAGTTACTGATAAAGCTGATGTTTAAGTCTATTACTCACGTTATTTACGACATGGATGGCTTGCTGTTAGACACAGAATCATTGCATGAACGAGTTAATAGCCAAGTGGCACAACGTTATGGCAAGACTTTTACTACCGAAGCAAAAATAGCGATCGCTGGCAGACCGACTTTAGATTCAGCCAGGATTTTGGTCGATTTTCTTCAGTTGCCATTAAGTGCCGAAGAGTATTTAGTAGAAAGAAACAAGCTGCTTTATCCTCTATATGGCAGTGCCAAGGTGTTACCAGGTACAGTAGAACTAATACAGCATTTAGCCAGTCATAATATTCCTCAAGCGATCGCCTCTAGTTCATCTCAGCATCACTTCGCGATGAAAACTGCCAATCATCAGCAATGGTTGAAGCTTTTGAAGCAGAAAACTCTCGGAGATGACCCCGAAATCGCGCAGGGAAAACCCGCACCCGATATATTTCTCCTCGCGGCAAAAAGGTTAAATGCCAATCCCGAACAGTGCTTGGTGTTTGAAGATTCCGTAGTGGGAATGAAAGCAGCGATCGCCGCTGAGATGTCTGTAGTCGTCATTCCTGACCCTGTATTTGAGCGCCAGTTGTTTAAAGGCGCAAATCAGATACTTGATTCGATGGCAGAATTTTATCCTCCAGATTGGAACTTGCCAGGGTATTGATTGTTAGTTGTCCTAAAGGATACCGCTTCGCATATTGGTTGTTAGTTGTTAGTTGATTACTCTGCATCATCTTGATCGAGTAATTCTTTCTTAGAAGCTTTTAACTCTCGCCATAGCTGCTTGATACGGTCATAGGATTCGGCGGAGGAGATTTTGCCATTGCTTTCTAAACCACAGACGTAGGAAACTTTTTGAGCAAACTCCTGTAGATTGGCATTGAACAACAGATTATTTGGATTACTAGGCGAAAAGTCACCATGATAGCTACTTTTGGGGTAAAGAAAATTATTGGTCTGGTCTTTGTTGCGATCGGAATCCTGACTCATATTTGACTACTTGGTAAATTTACTCTTAATTTCAGAACTAAATCACTTGAGGGAAAGAAACAACAGCTAAAAGTCTAATGACAATATTTTTGGTCGAACGAACGGTAAGAATTAATAACAAGTTAGCAAATATGCTGACTGATAACCTCATCGATTGTGCCTAGATCCAGAATTGAGCAGATTATTTTTATGCTATGATCCTGCGAAATTGAGCGTTTATTATCAATGCTAGCCACTTCCAATTCGTCACAGGTAAGAATTGTTACCACCAACAATTTGCTAGTAGTCTTTGCTGAGTTTCTCGATATTGACGTAAGTGCGGGAGATGCCTCTGCCGATACTCTCAAAACCTACACCAGACAGCTGTACCAGTTTTTACAGTGGTGCGATCGCCGTCAGTTAAATCCCGTGACGGTAATGAAGGACGACATTAAGAAGTATCGTCGCTGGATGATTAAACAAAAGCAGTATAAGCCAGCCACGATCGCCCTTAAGCTGGCAGTAGTCAGGCGTTTTTATCAGGCAGCGGTAGAAAAGGGTCTAATTGCGCTTAATCCCGCCGCAGGAGTCAAGCCACCAAGAGAAAAATTCGATCCAGCAGAAAAAATAACTTTTTTGGAACGAGAGGAAGTAGAAATTCTGCTGGGTATTATTCCCCAAGACGGCAAACTAAAATCGGCTAGAGATCGGGCTATGATTGCCATTATGGCGCTGGAAGGGACACGTACTGTAGAATTACATCGTGCTGATGTTGCTAATGTTGTCCGACAGGGAAACAATCTGGGTATTCGCGTCGAAGGTAAAAGAAATATTCGGGTAGTGCCATTGACTCCTGAGATTGCCAGACTGTTAGTAGAATATCTCCATCACAGGGAAACTGGTGGTGAAGTACTACAGCCAAATAAACCCCTCTTTATTGCTACGGGAAACAGTTCGCGGGGTCAAAGAATCTCTCGTCGCGGAATTAGAACCATTGTTGATGGTTATCTCAAACAGGCAGGCTTAAAACACACTCCTGGTCGAACTATTTCAGCTCATAGCTTGCGTCATACGGCAGGTACATTAGCCTTGCGATCGGGTGCAGATTTGCGTCAGGTACAGGACTTATTAGGACATAGCGATCCACGCACCACTAGCATCTATACTCACGTGGGCGATCGCTGGGAGAATAATCCCGCGTTGAAGTTGAATATTGATATTCCCTCTGTTTGATTTTCATTTTATCCTTCAGATTGGGACTGCAATTAATAACCGCTTAAATGAGTTTAAGTTGACTCAAATTTGCCTATAGGCAAAAAAATTAATAACACATCTGGAGCGAACTAAGGGATGATGAAGAATCAGCAGATTTATTTAATAATAAAATTTAAGCGACCGTGTATTACTCTGCAATTCCTGAAATAGATGTCAACCAGTTGGCAACATTAATGGCTTCTGATGCTTCAATCCAGTTGATTGATGTAAGAGAGCGAAGCGAGGCAAATCTTGCCTGTATTCCTGGTTTTGATCTTTACCCCTTAAGTGAATTTGAACAGTGGTCAGAAAAGATTTTGACTACACTGCAAGCGGAAGCCGAAACTATTGTCATATGTCATCATGGAATGCGATCGGCTCAACTCTGTCAATGGCTATCGATGAGAGGATTTACCTCAGTCAAAAATGTGGCGGGAGGAATTGATGCCTATTCTCGCATAATAGATTCTAGCGTTAGACGTTATTAATGAACTGTAGAAGCAGGCAAAAATGGAGTACACTTTATCAAATTTATCAAAAAAATTAAAGCTATCTTAATAATTACTTACTCCAATATATTTAATGGTTAATCAATCAGAACTGAACGCCAGATATCAGAATATATTAAAAGCTACTATTAAACACTATATTGCTACTGCTGAACCCGTAGCCTCGAAGACCTTGGCACAGGAGTACGATTTTAACGTCAGCTCTGCCACTATCCGCAACGTAATGGGACGTTTAGAAGAGGCGGGACTGCTATATCAACCTCACACATCAGCAGGAAGAGTTCCCTCTGACTCTGGCTATCGTACTTATGTAGATCGCCTGATTGTACATAACAGCAATATTGATCGCGCAACCCAAAAAATTGTGCAGCAGGAATTACAAATTGCCAGAGCCAGCTTTGAAGCCTTAATTCAAAAAGCAGCCAAGATCCTGGCTACTCTCAGCGGTTACATTGCCCTGATTACTCTGCCACAAAGTATTAACAGTATTCTCTGCCATTTACAGTTGGTTAGAGTTGCCAAGAATCAGATCATGTTAATTGTGGTTACGGATTCTTACCAAACCCAGTCTATTTTGCTCGAATCGCCACTATCGGAAGCAGAAGTTGATGAGTTGACGGTAGAAAAAGAGCTTCAGCGACTTTCTAACTTTTTGGATCGGGAATTAAGAGGATCTTCCTTAGCCGATATTTTTGCTTTAAATTGGACAAAAATAGACCATGAGTTTGTTCAGTACAATAGTTTTCTAGAATTACTCTGCGATCGCCTAAAGCTTGCCCTACAAAACCAAAGCTCTAGTCCCATGGTGATGCATGGAGTAGCCGAACTTTTGCGTCAGCCAGAATTTTCTCAGCTACAGCAGGTGCAAACTCTCCTCTCATTGCTAGAAGAGCAGCAAGATGAATTGTCTCCTGTTATCTTTAGCTTCCCCGAATTCGAGTCTCTCAAGCGAGTTAGCATCAAAATTGGCATGGAAAATAGTCTCGAACCAATGCAATCATGCACTCTAGTTTCGGCAAACTACTATCAGGATAATGTTCCTGTCGGTAGCGTAGGAATTTTAGGCCCCAAAAGAATGCTCTATGAAAATGCGATCGCCCTGGTAAAAAATACTGCCGACTATCTCTCTAATCCTTTTAAGCTAGTAGCTTAAATTCTACAAATAGTTGTCAATTGATTAGATTTTGTGTTGCAATTATCTACCAAGTTGTTCTTTAAGCACATCAATTAGACTAGTCCCACCCCAGACTACAGCAATCAAGATTGAGGTAGAAACTGCCAAGCCTAAAGCACAAATAATTAGACCTAGCAAACTGATTGCACCGTCATCTTCGACTAATCCAAAGCCTGTTACAAAGATACCAATTGCCGGTAAAGTGTTGGTTCCAGGAATTGGTATCATCATCGAGATGGACATAATGGCGATCGCAATTCCAATCAATACTTGACCAGGAAGACTAGTGCAAATAGAACTTAGACGTGGTTTGGTCAAAGCTTCAATTCTCTGTAGCCAAGGATTCCCTCTTTTGATAAATCCTTGAACCTTTTTGAGTGGCATTGAACCCTTCATAATCTTTTCTGGTAGCCAAGGGCGATCGCGACCAATAATTAGCTGAGTAGCCAAGAAAAACATAGCGATCCCAAAAGGAATAGAGTATCCAGGAGCGGGAACTGGCAGAGCAGATGGTAAAGCGAGGATTACAAAGAGAAAGCCGAATATACGCTCTCCTGCTAAAGCTAGAATTTCAGATAAGGTAACTTTTTCATTTCTTGCTTCTTCAAAAAAATAGCGATTCAGTTCTACAGAAAGTTTTGCCATCTCAAAGTAAAAAATTATTTAAAGAATATTTTGCATAGATTAACAAACAACCATAAAGCAAAAGGTGAGCAAATGCCCACCTTTTAAAATGTCTGACTATTACGGAAAGCTAACAGCTAATGGCTACGAGCAATTAGATTAGCTTCAAACTGATCAATAACAGCAATCTAATACTTATAAGCATCAGTTTTGAAAGGACCATTCATCGGTACGTTGATGTACTTAGCCTGTTCTTCAGTCAGCTTAGTCATAACGCCATCGAAACCAGCAACCATGTAGCGTGCTACTTCTTCATCAAGATGCTTAGGCAGTACTTCTACAGTGAGAGCATTTGCCTTCTCTGCATCTGATTTATCAGCAAACTTACGCTCGTAGAGGAACATTTGCGCTAATACTTGGTTAGCAAAAGAACCATCCATAATTCTGGAAGGGTGTCCAGTAGCGTTACCCAAGTTGACTAAACGTCCTTCGGAAAGAAGCAGTAAGAAATCTTGAGGATCGTTGCTACGGTATACCTGATGTACTTGAGGCTTAACTTCTTCCCAACGCCATTCTTTACGCATAAAGGCAGTATCGATTTCGTTATCGAAGTGACCAATGTTGCAAACTACAGCGCCTTTTTTCAAAGCAGCCAGCATGTGAGCGTTACAGACGTTGTAGTTACCAGTAGCAGTCACAACCATGTCTAGAGAACCCAAAAGTTCTTTGTTGATGCTGTTAGCAGTACCGTCGTTTTCACCGTTGATGTAGGGAGAGACAACTTCAAAGCCATCCATACAAGCCTGCATCGCACAGATTGGATCTACTTCGGCAACCTTAACGATCATGCCTTCTTGCTGCAAGGAAGCAACAGAACCTTTACCGACATCACCATAACCAATTACCAAGGCTTTTTTACCAGCCATTAGGTGATCTAAACCACGCTTAATCGCATCGTTTAGACTATGGCGACAACCGTATTTATTGTCGTTTTTAGTTTTAGTCACTGCATCGTTAACATTGATTGCAGGAATTTTCAATTCGCCAGCTTCAAGCATTTCCCAAAGACGGTGAACACCAGTAGTGGTTTCTTCAGTAACCCCATGAATACTAGTTAGCATCTGTGGATATTTTTCATGGATATGACCAGTTAAGTCACCACCATCATCGAGGATCATGTTGGCATCCCAAAGATCGCCATCAGCGTTGTGGCAAGTTTGCTCAATACACCAGATGTATTCTTCTTCAGTTTCCCCTTTCCAAGCATAGACGGGGATACCCGCTGCGGCGATCGCTGCCGCTGCATGATCTTGTGTAGAGAAGATGTTGCAGGAAGACCAGCGTACTTCCGCACCAAGCTCGATTAAAGTTTCAATCAAGACTGCTGTTTGGATTGTCATGTGAATACAGCCGATGATTTTTGCATCTTTTAGAGGCTTGCTTTCACTGTATTTAGCTCTGATCGCCATTAGTGCAGGCATTTCACCTTCAGCAATAGAGATCTCTCTACGTCCCCAATCTGCGAGGGAAATATCAGCTACTTTATAATCCTGTTTGCTGGTCTTTTCTTTAGTGATTACTTGCGTATTCATAAAATCCTTTAAATTAGTTAAACTGCTGTTTGAAAAGGGTATGTAGGGTAAATTCTACCGAAGCTTGAGGAATAATTGCCAACCCGCAAGGCTTAATTCGGCAGTACCGACAGCGGCTATGTCTCTACTTACTCAGATCACCTTCTTATTTAGTCGTGCAGCACTCTACTTTGTCCTGCCACAACTAGGGGTTAAGTTATAGACATAGCTGCGTTGCCTCAACAATAAATCAAGATGTCTAAATATCAAAAACGATAGTATCCTACGCCAAATATTTTCCTAAGTAATATAGCACAATTATTAAAAAAGATTAAGCTAGCTCTGAGTAGTCGCTGTCGTCTACAGCTCTATCTGACAGTTCTTCAGCAAGGCGATCGCCTTTGCCTATTCGCAGAAGATTATGACAAATATTTGTTAATACAAATCAATTACACATGGATCAAACCCAGTAAATAAAACCCAAAAAAAAGCTAATTATCTGCAAAAGCTGGGTGATAATTAGCTTAAATCTAGAACTACAGTCTGAATATTCTGACATTAGAGAGTCGTAAAATCGTCAGCCGTAAGATCCATTGCCTCTACATGACGGACAAAAGCGATCGCCGAGTTGTTAGCTGTGTCTTTAATCAATGCTCCGCTTTTCGAGTCGGTAATGCTTAGATCATCAAAGCTCAAGCTGCTGCCCAGCGCCAAGAAGTCAGTGCCATCCTGAAAATCAACAATCAGATCCTTACCCATGACCGATTCTAGAACAAAAATATCGCTACCAGAACCACCAAAGAGAACGTCGTTGTCTTCGCCGCCAAAAAGTTTATCGTCCCCAGAACCACCGATGAGCAGATCTTTACCCTTGCCGCCATCTAGTAGATCATTACCATGACTACCGAGGATAATATCATTACTGTTTTCTCCAGAGAGAGAGTCATCTCCTGAGCCACCGTTGAGGATATCTTTCCCCTTACCGCCGTTTAAGAGGTCGTTTCCTGCCCCAGCGCTCAGGATATCGTTGCCATCTTCGCCATGTAGAGTATCCTCGCCAGCACCACCATAGAGTTGGTCTTTACCTTTGCCGCCAGAAACTAGATCATCCCCAAGACCACCAAAGAGAGTATCTTTACCCTTGCCACCAAACAGGCGATCGCTGCCTGATTCGCCTTTAATCAGGTCGTTGCCGTTTAGTCCCGAAATGGTATCGTCT
>JBCBWB010000139.1:0-8470 GCA_039817275.1 Cyanobacteria bacterium J06648_1
ACTGTGAAACGCTGTTGCGGCGAAGATACTTGGGGGGTTGCCCCCCGGGAAAATAGCTCAGTGCCAGGTTCTTCTTTTCTACCCCAGGTTCTCTCTTTACTTTGAACTTGGGATTTTTACATTTCTTTTTTTCGTTTGGTAGTCAATCTGATTGTAAAAGTTACCTATGTTCTTGGCATTATCTGATTATGCATAGATAATTATCTAGAAGACTTAACGTAAGCAAAAGCTTAGCAAATACTTTCTCTGCTTTTTTTGCTTTAATTTTTTTAGTTTACTGGTTATAAATTATGCATACTGCCTCCGCCAAAATTCTAGTAGTAGATGACGATCCTGCAATTCGCAATTTAATATTTCGTTTTCTCAGTCAAAAGGATTATCTGCTTGAGTCTGCTGTGGATGGACAAAGTGCATTAAAGATTTTTGAGCAGTTCAATCCCGATTTAGTGATATTAGATGTAAATTTGCCTGATGCTCTTGGCTATAATCTATGCGAGGAGATGCAGCGTCATACTGATGTTTTTATTTTGATGTTAACGAGTCGAGCTGATGCTGCGGATAAGAAAGAGGGCTTTCTCAAAGGTGCAGATGATTATTTAACTAAGCCATTCGATCTTCAAGAACTGGAATACCGAGTAAAAGCTATTTTGAAAAGACAGAGAACAGTCTCTACCTCAGAAAAGCAACCCCTAGTTTTCAGTAATATGATTATCGATCCCGTTCGGCGAGAGGTGAAGATCAACGAACAGCTGATTCTTTTGACAGCGCTCGAATTCGACCTACTACATTTCTTGGCGACTCGCCCAGGGAGAGTATGGCGTAGGGATGAATTGATTCAGAATGTCTGGGACTATGACTATGTTGGAGATCAACGAGTCGTCGATGTGCACATTGGTCAAATTCGTAAAAAGATTGAGATTGATTCAGCAGAACCATCTTTTATCCAAACGGTTAGAGGAGTAGGCTATAAATTTGAAGTCGATCCTGTCTCAGAAGCCAATTAATAAAAAATATACTACTAAAGCCTATATGGTATTTGAGGCGTGTTTGTGTGAGTTTAATACTGATGTTTTAGGAATATTTAAAAGTTAAAGTATCAGAGCAACCCAGAAATAGAAGCTTGAATTGCTTCTTTCTGCTCCTCATTGTAGCCCCAGCGTTCTAGAAACTCTTGGTATTCACCAGCACCATTTTGGATAGTATCATTCAATTTCTCCAGCTTCGTGTTGATTGAAGGAAAATCAATTCTCTGAATGAGATTGCTGGTACGTTGAGAAACTCTTTTGGAGCCAGCAATATTGTCTAAATCTCCATTTTGATGATGAATCAGAGCCATAGCCGAGGACATAGCTAAATTTTTGACTAGCAGCTCACTGGATATTTTGATCGCAGACTTTAATCCACTAATTACCCCCACGGAGGGGTCGTCGGCTAGGGAGCTATCGCTAGTTAAGTAGGCAACAAAAAATCCTCTTCCCCCAGTTTTGCTGCTCAAAATTGAACTGACTTTTTGTTCTATTTCAGCTTCACTTAGTTTATTTGCAGCAATTTGATCCATCAAGGATTTGGTTTCTTCGATCGCCTGAGGAAAAGAGAGAGAATTTGAGGGAGAGGTTGGAGCCATGAATCAAAATGGGTATTAATTAATCTGCTGTGAAAGCAGTCTTTACTAAATGCTATCAGACTGGGTAAACAGATCGGACAGAAGTAACTTGACTATTATTTATTGCTTTGAACTATAACTCTTCGCTCTGTGGTTACATAGCCTCCGCGAACATAGTCTCCACGGGATAGCATTTTCTCTAAATATAGATAGAGAGTAATGAATAAATAACGGCTGCCCATTTCTTTAATCTTTAACTTTGATACTCCTGTTTGACGATTGCGCCAGGTGATCGGAATGCTAGTGTAAGAATAGCCTCGAACGATCGCCTTGAGGGGCATTTCTACCGTGAGATTGAAATGGTGCGATATGAGAGGAAAAATACCCTGTACCGCATTGCGTCGATAAGCCTTAAAAGCATTAGTCGTATCGTTATACTTAATGCCAAACAAAACTTTAATAAATAAATTTGCCAGACGATTAATAGTTAGTTTGTGAATTGGATAGTCAATTACTCTGCCGCCCTTAACAAAGCGAGAACCAAATACACATTCGTAGCCCTCTTGTAATTTGTGGTAATAGCGAATTACGTCATCAGGAGAATCAGAATTATCCGCCATAACAATGGCAACAGCATCTCCTAAGAAGTTTTCCATACCGCAACGTACTGCAAAACCAAAACCGTTGGGATAGTAGCTGTTGAGGTAGCGAACTCGCTGATTGTAGGTAGTGATATGCTGTAAGATTTCTTCGGTGCGATCGCGACTACTGTCGTTAATAACTAAAATTTCATAGCTAATATCTGCGGCTGCCAGAGTTTGACAAAGAGATTCTATAGTTTTGGCAATACTACCTTCTTCGTTATAAGCAGGAATAACTAAAGAAAAAAGCTTAATTGGCGTAGCATCAGATCTAGTATTTGAATAAGCAGAATCTGAGGCTTCAAAACCTTCTAAACCTTCGGGGTAATGTAGTTCTTCTCGGTCTTTAAATACCAGGCGATCGCTGATTAAATAGTTCAGCACCGCACCGATAGCCACACCAATAATGGTATTAATTAAATAGTCAACTCCCCATCGATCTAGTAAAGGAAAGATCACAGCAGCGCGCAGTAATACCGCCACTCCTGCTGCCAAATGATAGAGGGGTAACTGTTTAAATAGCACAGTCTTTAAACGCCATTTGCCTCCAGGCCAGACCCAGATACGATAAACGAAAAAACTAAAAATCAACGATAGTTCGATCGCCATGATATTTGCCAAATTCTTTAATAGCGGAGTTTCCCAACCCAGCCATTCGATCAAAACAAAAATGAGCAATAGGTTGAAAGCGGCAGCTATGCCACCACCAACCAAAAACTTGACTAATCGCTGTCGTAGTAGTTTAAACAATTTAACCCCTCACATCAAAAAAAGTTGTGCAAATCTACTCCACGGTCAAATCTGACCAGTAAGACCAATCCCAATTGTGATTTTCGTTGGGTATGGTTTCCAAGATTAACTCTTGAGCGTCAATTTGGCTAAGATCGATACTTGCCTGATGCAATCCTCGGTCTTCATTCTTAGTAAACGGCTGTAGCTGCCGAGAAAATAAGATCTGTTCTTGACCGTCAGCTTGTAGAGCTGTAATTTTAAACTCCACTCCATCCCCAACATTTTCAGGCGTAGCTGAGGCAATTGCCCGATCTAAAATACCAAAACCAAACGAGAACTTAGACTTATCTGCTGGGAGATCGATCAGCATTTTCATCGGTGTGTGGGCATCCCAACCCATCTTGTGTAAATCGTCGATTTCAACTCGTCGTAGGCTACCGTTAAGAGGTTTTGGGGTGCTGTGATTATTCCAAGTTTCCCAACCTTTAACCTGGGTAAATTCGGGTCGAGAAAATTTTAGTTGATCTAGGTTGACTTTATAGCTGGGGGGATAGATCCAGGAGTTAAATCCCTGGCTGACAATTCTGAATCTTTTGACCTGTTTGCCCTCTAATTTTTGCTGCCAGCTTGGGGTAGCCAGATCAAGAAAATCCCAGCGGTTAGACAAGACAGGAGAAAGTAAAAATCCCTCACTCATAACATCACCAACGGTACGATATTTAGTCTTAACGCCAGAGATAGTTTCGATTTCTATCTGAAGGATGGGTAATCTCAGGGCGGCAGAAGCTAATTTTCCGAGCAGGTTAGGATGAATGTCAATTTTGCTCCAGACTGGTTCTTGAGCAGCGGGTATTTCATACCATTCGTTGAGTGCCACCTCAACCTGCGTAGTTAGGGGCTGAAGCTGATAGTTGCGTGGCTGATCAGCTTTTTGCCAGAGTAAATAGCGACCGTTAATATCAGCCAAGTTATAACGAGTCAGTATTTCTGGCCAAGAAAGACCATCTTCAAAACTGCCCATCCTGCCGTCAATGGGACTGATATCAAAAAAGATGTTGTCAGGAGCATCAGACTGTTGCAGATGTTGGCGATTGAGCTGGGCTAACTTACCTGTATAGGCAGAAAAACTCTGAATTATTGGTCTTGGCTGATAGTCTAAATCGTGAGCAAAGATCGTGCCAATTTCATTGGGATAGAGGTCTACTGTTCCCGATACAGAAGAGAGAGGATTACTAGCTCTGACTCTAGCTTTGCCTTCACTGGCAATTGACTCTAAATCTTGCTTACCTTGAACTACAGCGATCGCCTGGGGAACCTTATTGATATTATGCTGGATAAACTGACTAGCGTAGGCGCCGTATCCCCAACCTAAATAATGATTGATCACAATTGCGCCCAAAATGACGATAATCAGGGCAACAGTACTAAGACAATAAACGGCAGAGGCTTCGATTTTGCCCAGTTGCCAGCGGTTGTGTTTGAGAGATGACCATAACATAGCCGTAAAAATTAGCATGGCGGGAGTGGTGTTATAAAAAGCCTGGAGAGCATGACCATCGTGACGGGTAAAAGCGCCCTTGAAGGTAATAAACATAATTGCCGCCAGACCCAGACTGGGCAGCATACCCCACCAGCGGCGATTTTTCCATTCCGTAGCGCCAATAACCAGGAGGAAAATACCCGTCCCGAAACAGTAGAGCAAGATCTCATCTAGGTGTCCAGGAGAACCCATCGCCGCACTAAAACCACTGACGATATCCGAACCATTAATTAGGTAAGCGGGAAAAAGAGAGACATCCTGTCCCGCAATAATCCAAAATAGCCAGGTAAAGCATAAATAGATTAGAGCTACCAGAGGCAAGCGTTTGAGTTTGCCTATTTCGTCAATCGCAATTAGGGCTACAAAGAAGACACAAAGCATCAAGTAGGTATGCTTGGTTAGACTAGCCAAGGAAGCATTGATGATAGTGAGAATGAGAACAGGATTAAGCCGTTTACTGATGTAAAAGTAGATAATTAGAGGCAAGATGATCAGCAAAAATTGCAGCGAATCCATGGTTGCCCCGAAGTCGGGAAAAAAAAAGATAATGGGTAGTAAAAACCAGACCGAGCCATTGCGACAGCCCAGACAATGACGAATGATCTGCATCAGACCAGCCCATGTCGCTACTGCAATCAGCAGGCAAAAACCCATGGCAGAGCCATAAGTTTCGAGAAATAAGTTATCAGGAGTTCGCAAAAATCCGTAGGGACCATAGGTATAGATAAACTCGTTGCCAAACTTAATGCCATCTCGAAAAGCGACGTGGAGGGCGCTTGCCCAGGAAGGATCTAAACTCGACCCATGGACAAAAGGTTGCCAGGGCAAAATGCTCAATAGGCTATAGCCCAGTAAAAGTGGGGCAATTACCCATAAGAGGACAGTTCGATTCGGGCTGCTAGAGGAGTTGCGGTCTTGCTTCAAGGATTTAGATATGGAGGCTAAAGTCTTCATGTTTGAGGCTGAGGTGAGGATTATAGTGAGGATCGCGATCGCAAATTGCCGACCATTTTTGTCTCATGTACTGTATTTCTCTGGCAAATCGGGCTTGTTTTTCGACTGTATCTTCATAACCTCTGGTTTTTGATTCGTAATGATAGAGGACTACGTGAGGCAAATAAATATTGCGGTAGCCATGACTGGCAATTTTGAGGCAGAAATCAACATCATTAAAAGCGATCGCCAAATCAGTTTCAAATCCCCCTACTTCCTCAAAAACCTGACGACGGCACATCAAGCAGGCAGCCGTCACTGCCGAGTAGTTATTGGTAGAAACTAGCTGAGAAAAGTAACCCGTCATCGAAGCGGCAAAATTGCGGTGGCTATGCCCCGCTACGCCCCCAATACCTAGGACTACTCCCGCGTGCTGTACTGTATTATCGGGATAGAGTAGTAATCCCCCAACTGCGCCAATAGATTGACGTTGAGCCTGCTCTACCATTGCCCCGAGCCAACCTTCACTAACTACTTCGGTATCATTGTTGAGAAACAGCAGATAATCGCCCTGAGCCTGTTCTACTGCGTAGTTATTGATTTGGGAATAGTTAAAGGGGATGTTGTAAGCGTAGGAGCGAAATCTTTCGGGTTGCCGCTGTTGCCAAGCCGCCAGGCATTCAGCAGTTTTAGTTTCGGTACTGCCGTTGTCAATCACGATTACCTCGTAATTGGGGTAGGTCGTTTTGCTAAAAATAGACTCCAGACAGACATTTAAAGTATCGGCTAGATCCTTGGTAGGAATGATGATGCTAACTAGCTTATGTTCTTTGATTTTATAGCGCACAGTATAGACTCCAGGAGCTTGGGCAGCGCCAATTACCTCTCCTGGTTCACCTCGACGAGCGATCGCCTCAGCAATGGCTTTTTGAGCGGCGATCGCCGCATAGGGTTTCGCATCAGCTACCGCCGCCGCCGACTGCTCGTGCATCCGCCAGTGATAAAGAACTTGCGGAATATGAAAAATGCGATCGGTTTTCTCCGTCACCCGCAGGACTAGGTCATAATCTTGACTACCTTCAAACCCTACACGGAAATTGCCGACTGACCTCACCAAAGAGCGCCGATAAACTCCTAGATGACAGGTATACATCCGCGCCAAAAAGGAATCAGGACACCAATCTGGTTTAAAGAAGGGAGATTGATGTAAATTCTGGCAGTCAACCTTGTCTTCATCAGAATAGATAAAATCGGCTTCTGGATGCTGGTTAAGTAATTTGACGACTTCTGACAGAGCATGAGGTGCGAGGAGATCGTCGTGATCTAGCAGCGCCACGTATTCTCCCGTGGCAATTTCTAGTGCCGTATTAGAAGCGCGGCTGATATGTCCATTTTCCTGACGATAAGCAGTTTTGATGCGCCGATCTTTAGCCGCATATTCTTCGAGAACTGCCTTAACATAAGATTTGGTCGAGCGATCATCCACCAAGCAAAGTTCCCAATTACCATACAGTTGAGCTGTTACGGATTCTATTGCCGCTCGCAGGAGACTTTTCTCAGGGTTGTAAACAGGAACAATGACGCTGATTAAAGGCTGATACTTTAGACGGGAAACCTCTAGTTTGATCTGCTCAAAAACTTTTGGCGCTGGATAATTTTGCTGTAACCATCGCTGATATTGAATATCTCGGCTTTGAGGAATCCCTTTTTTCCCTTGAGCAAAAAAACAGCATAATTTCAGACTAACTGTTTTGATCGTCTTCTTGAGCAGACTCTTGTAGGGTAAGTGGCGTTTCAGCCAGGCTATCAAAAAAAAACCTTGGTTGGAATTAGATCTCGGGCTTTGTTGAGGTGCAGCCAAATGATTTTGGTAAGTTAAATCAGGATCGCCAATACCCAACTTCTGTTTAAAATTAATCCAGGCAAGCCTTATTTGCCAGAACTTGCTGCTCTCCATCGCTTGAACCAGTTCACTCAAACGAGCTTTTTCATTTCTCTCTTGTTCTAAACGTTTTTTTACCTGGCTTAATTCTGATTCTGTTTGGCTCAATTTAGCTTCTGTCTGGCTCAATTTGGCTATTGTCTGACTCAGTTCTGATTCTGTTTGACTCAGTTTAGCTGCTGTCTGGCTTAATTCTGATTCCACTTGGCTTTTTGCATTCTCTGTCTTTCTTAGAGTACTCCAGTCTCGTAAAATGTTGGCTGGTTCTTCAGAGAAAGTTGATGCAGGTTTGGGGAATAAACCACTGATATCTTTAGCTTGCTGCTGAAGCTGCTGGTATAAGTTTATTGCTTGAGGGAAAAACTGACTGACTAAAGCTGGATGTCCAGAATTATTTTCGGTCTTGAGTAGAGGCTTTTCGTACAGAGCTTCGGGTGGCTGTAGCTGCATATCCCACTTGCGATTGATCAGATTTACCATGCTCTGAGTATCAGCGACTATCTGGTCAATTTCAAACAAGAGACATTGTTCAGGATGACGCTGCGAAAAATCCAAAATAGCCTGATTATAGTGACACCATTGAGTCAAAGCAAAATCAGGATCTTGGGCAAAAATGGCATCTCCTCGACGAAATAGAGAGTCTAATACTTCCCAGGGAGAGCGATAGACAAAAACATATTTGGCGTAGGGAATTTGCTCTAGCCAAAAATCGAGAAACAATGTTGTACGGGGATCTTTCCAACCCCAAATTTTCTGCTGCTGTCGCGTTGCCAAAAGCTCTTGCGCTGCGGCTTGATACTGTGACAAAATTTCAATCTCACTTTGGGTTGTCCATCCTGCACTGTTCAGGGATTGCGAAGTCAATATCTGCTGGTGCAGCTCGACAAAATCCCAGTCCTCAAAATAGCCTTTAGCGTTGCCACTATCAGCACTCATTAAGCGATCGCCAAGATAAACCCCTGCACTTTGTAACAGCGAAGCAGTAAGGGAAGTGCCAGAGCGATGCATTCCTGTGATAATGATTACCGAATTAGTAGAGCGAGTGGAGGTCATTGCTGATTATTGGTTACTAATTACTA
>JBCBWB010000139.1:8568-13467 GCA_039817275.1 Cyanobacteria bacterium J06648_1
CTACTGGTTACTGATTAAGTCCTCGAAGAAAAATTACCGCCTGTTTAATCCCAAGTCTAGTCTCCAGGCACTAATCCCATAGCAAATTTAGTCTAATAATTACGACCTAGTTTGCATTGGTGCAACATCTCCCTCGGCAGAAACGCACCGTAGATACTCCTGAACGACATCTGGGGCGTTACCTGTCATTTTGACTCGTCCTTGCTCCATCCAAATTGCCTTTTGACAATTTTGACAAATCATTTCCATTGAATGAGAAACCAGCAAAATGGTGACATCATCCCGCCAGAATTCTTTCATTCTCTGGTTGCATTTATTTTTAAAACTAATATCTCCTACAGATAGCACTTCGTCCAGGATCAAAATATCTGGAGTAACGTCTGTGGCGATCGCAAAACCGAGACGAGCCGTCATTCCTGAAGATAGACCTTTGACGGGAATCAAAGCCGAGCTTTCCAACTCAGCAAATTCTAAAATAGTCTTAGCTCGCGATTTCATTTCTGACTGCGTATAACCCAGCATTACTCCATAGAGAATAATGTTATCGATGACAGCTAATTCTGGATCGAATCCTGCTCCTAACTCAATTAAAGGAGCGACTTTGCCATGAACTCGCACCGTTCCACTCGTGGGCTGCAAAATTCCCGCAATCAGCTTGAGCATGGTTGATTTACCCGAACCATTGGCGCCAATAATGCCAATTTTCTCACCACTCTCAATCGTTAAGTCAATATTATCTAGCACCATCTTTTTGGCTGGCTGACGATATCGACCTTCGATAAAGGAGAGAATAGTTTTTTTAAGGTCGTAGGAAAATTCTTCCTGAGTTCTTCGCCACAGAGAGATCCCATCTAATCTGATTGATTCTTGCATCGTTAATTTGCCTACAGTAAATCCATAAACTGAGAACGCCAGCGAGAAAATATCAGCACACCAACGAGCATCACTACCAGACCATTAGCTAAACTGTGAGCGATCAACATCAGGTCAGGATAGCTTCCCGACAATACTATCTGACGAATGCTTTCAATGATCGGCAAGATTGGGTTGAGGATTAAAAACTTCTGCACGGCATCGGGAACAATATCAGGCGGATAAAAAATTGGTGAACCCATTAATAGCATAAAGGTGAGCAGTTCGTAAAAATAAGGTAGGTCGCGGAAGAAAACATAGAGTCCGCTCATCAACAAACCAACCCCTGCGCACACCAAAATCAAGCCCGTTACGGGGAGTAATAGGGCGATCGCATTTAAGGGACTGCGAGAAATAAACAAGGTGACAACCATCAACAGAGGCAAGGCTCCCAGCAATAGCTGAAACACGTTGGCACCAATCGCCGCCAGAGGAAAGATCGAAAGGGGTAGACGAATCTTATTGACCATGCTGCCATTTTCGACCACGCTACTAAGAGCCATTGCCGTTGAGGAAGAAAAGAAGTTAACTACCACTAGACCCGTAAAAGCAGCCAAGATATAGTTCAAACTTGAATTATCGTAGTATTGAGCAAAAGCTGCCCCAAAAATTGCCGTATATAATCCAGTCATTGCCAGTGGATTCAGCAATGACCAGTATATTCCCAAGAAAGAACCGCGATATCTGCGTTTTAGGCTCCGCCGAATCAGCACTACCAACAGTTCGCGATACCAGAATAAATCCTTATATTGTTGTTTATTAAAGAAAGATCTCACCATGGATTAACTGCTATAGCTGTCTCGTATGGAGTGTATTCCTTAATCTGCTCCATGACAAGCAATACCTTGGTTGTCAGGGTCAACTTTGAGCGTACCCTGTTCCCCAGTCTCGGCTATACACCAGGGCAATTAAGCTTAGTCGTTAATAATTTCTTTCTTTTCGCTCTCTATTCTGGTAGCTCATACTGCGCCACGATCTTTTTGGCATACTCTGGCACATGCTGCTCTAGCTTCTGGGGATAATTGCGTTTTAAGTTGAGGTAATTACGGGTAAAGTGAGAATCGATGGAAAAACGAGCATATTCTAAACCCTTTGGTCCAATCTGCTCAATGACCACTCCCATTAGTTTTGCAGCCCACATGGGCAAAGTAACGCCCTTATCATAGGCAGGGATACTTTGCTGTACAGCATTATGGCGATCGCCTTTAGACATGACTGCTTGGGTATCTAACTGGTCTCGCACCAGATCCAGCATTTCTTTTCCTGTCTCATTGCGCACCACGATCCATTGCCAACCAAAGGGCGCACCCATATAGCCTACTACTAAGTCGGCGAGAGAATTAACATAGTCAAAACAGCTCATACAGGAAGGGGCAAATACGTCTTTGAGCTGATTTGTTTTTAAACCAAAGAAAGGTACTTTTTCGACCGAACCATCTTCGTGTTTGAAATGAATCCGAAAGTCCTGCATAAATTCATAATGCACGACAGTTTCAGGAGATCTACTGGTAGTATCTAAAAATTTCTGTAACCCAGCTCGACTAACATTATCGACACAGGGGGTGCCCAGCACATATAGCTTTTCCAAACCTAGCTCTTGCTCTACCGCTCTCAGTGCCTGGATCTGACAGCCGACACCGATTACTAGCAGACGCTTCATGCCCGACTGTTCGATCTGTTCAAGAACATTCAGATTGGGCGAAAGAGTCGGCTTATTGACCTTCGCCGCCAAAACCTCGGCAGGAGTTCTCGCGATCACAGGGAAAGGCTGAAAACGATCTTCAGCAGTGTTTTGGACGCAGACAACTCCTTCTACTAAACCCTGCTCTAACATCTCGCAGGCAATTGAGCTAACGATGCCCGTCCACTGGGCTCCTTCAATGGGCTGCTGTTTGCGAGCCGCCATCATTTCTTGACTCACGCCAAAATAGAGGTCATCTTCATTGTCTAAATCTCGACTACGACCGTGGGCAACAGTTTCTAGCTCGGCAATTTGCTGATTGAGAAAAGCACAGGCATCTTTTACATAGTGAACATAATAGGTGTCGCAGAGTCCACATTCGCTACAGAGTTCTTTAGCGGGGCGACGACTACCTGGCTTTAATGCTTTAGCTTTGGTGTGGGGAGAAACGGTCATATTAAATGAAAATTTAGTAATTAAATTAATTAGGCAATATCTGTCAGGTTAAAACAATAGCTCTAGGTAGTACAACCGTTGCTAAGTTTTGTAATAGAATTTAATCAGTAGCCAGATTTTGACTAGCCCTTTGCGCTCAAATCCAGTTGTCAAAACAAGTCATAAATTAATGTCTTAGAGCCAAACATAGGTTGATTCTTTGATTCCCAGCATCGGCTTGAAGGTCAGTCTAGATCTGTACTCCGTTCTAGTGAGATTACCGCGTTGGCAAAGGTAAAACTAATTGGCGATGCTGCCAGGTGCAGACTTCAAGATGCTGCAAGAGAGGCGAGCAGAATATTTGTCTCAGGATTTTCTAACTTCTATCGATACCCCCTATTTTAAACTTGGGTCAGCTTGCCAAGTATTAACAGACTAGAGAGATCGAGGTATAAGACTATATTGTCAATAATTTTGGCAACTAGTCTACCGATTGCTACATTTCTCTTCTCTCTGCTGCTCTATAAATTTCAATCGGAGTTGTGTATTCTCATGTCCATACTCAATACTGTGCGTTACGACACGGAAAAAATTAATGGTTTAGACATTTTTTATCGAGAAGCTGGAGATCCAGCAGATAAGGCAGTCGTATTGCTGCACGGATATCCAACCTCTTCTCACATGTATCGAGACGTTCTGGGAGCGCTGGGAGACAAGTTTTATTTAATCGCCCCCGACTATCCTGGTTTTGGCAACAGCAGTTTTCCGACTACAGCAGAATATGCCTATACCTTTGGCAATATTGCGGCGACAATAAACGAATTTTTAGTTCGACGCGACATTAACCAGTATGTGTTGGCAATTCAAGATTACGGCGCGCCGATTGGCTTTCGGATTGCGACCAAGAATCCGCAGAAAGTTAAGGGATTCATCGTCATGAACGCTAATGTATATGAAGCAGGATTATCTCCTACAGGCTGGGCAATGCTGTATAAATACTGGCAAGAAAAAACACCAGAAATCGCACAGAGTATTGCCGCTCAAATGTTTAGTAATGAAGGTTTGAAATGGATGTATACTCACGGCACTCGAAACCCAGACAACATTTTGCCTGACAACTGGAATCTCGACATCATGAAATTTGCCCGCCAGGGTCAACATCAAATGCAGCTGGACTTGCTCTACGATTATCAAAATAATGTCAAGCTGTATCCCGTTTGGCAAAAATATCTTCGGGACTATCAGCCACCAATGTCAATTATTTGGGGCAAAAACGATGCCTTTTTTCCTGAAGCTGGGGCAGCAGCCTATAAGAAGGATCTTAAAAATCTTGACTATAGTATTTTAGATACGGGGCATTTTGTTTTGGAAGAAGAAGGCGAATTTGCGATCGCCAAAATGCGCAGTTTTTTGGCTAGTATTGTTTATTAGCAATCATCTATAAGCAAATCTGCGAGGGAGAAAACCTGCCAGAAACAGAGGTTTTCGGTATGTCATCAGTAATTGCGTCTTAACTGCAATAATTTACACTACCGCATTGTGGTAATCAATCAGCGAGCTGGGCTTAATTGCGCCTTTTTCGGTAATGATGCCGTGAATTAAATTAGCAGGGGTAACATCAAAAGCAGGATTATAAAACTCTGCCCCTTCAGCACTAATCTGGGTATCGCCAATTTGGGCTATTTAGAATTTCGCCAGCGCATTGAGGACTATTATGGTGAGCTTAATCCTGGGGAATGCTGGGTCAGTGAGTCTTGTTTTCTACCCAAAGATGCCAACAAGTTGATGTGGCAACAGTTAGAAGAGGCTGAAGCCCAAGGTGGCGGCAAGCTGAAGTGGTTTCCCTCGACGGTAATCAAAGATTTACAGAC
>JBCBWB010000013.1:0-7124 GCA_039817275.1 Cyanobacteria bacterium J06648_1
AGTATTCAACATCAGATAGAGATGAATATCTGGAACTACATGTAGAGGTAATTAACATGCTTGATTTGTTCAGTAATGACATACAAAATGCCGCTATTACTAAAGATTATTTGCGTTCTTCATAGATAAAAGCGATCGCACTCCCCTCATTCTTTATCTTTCATCTTTAAAAAAACTCCCGACTAAATCCGACTTTTCCCGATTGTCCTACGCATATTTACGCAATTAATATGTGAGACGTAAGCGACAAACATATTTTCAGCTAGTCCAGAGATCGAGAAGCGATCGCTGGCTGAAGTAAAGCACTACAGGGGAAAGGTAAACATGGATAAATCTACTGGGTCATTTTCCAGTCTTAAAGATAATAGCTGTTACTGTTTTAATCGAGATTGTTTGCAGCCACAATGCGATCGCCAGGAGTTAATCTGTACTAGCTGTGGATCGAGTCTACTGTTACAAAATCGCTATCGAGCCTTGCAGTTAATTGGACAGGGTGGTTTTGGTCGAACTTTCAAAGGTGTGGATGAGTCTCAAGCGTCTCAGCCATACTGTGCCATCAAGCAGTTTTGGGTTGAACCGAACAGTCGAGACAGGGAAAAGGCAGCGGCGTTGTTTGAACAGGAAGCACAAAGGTTATCCGTACTAGGAGAACACCCTCAGATACCTACTCTGATAGATTATTTTGTCGAGGATAAAGAAGTTTGTCAGTGGTGCTAATCTGGCGCAAGAGAGTGGCTGGAATGAAACCAAAATACGGCAACTGTTACTATCTCTTTTACCTTTAATTAAATTTGTCCATAGCTATAACGTGATCCATCGGGATATCAAGCCTGCCAACATTGTTCGTAGTCTGCAAGATAATTCTTTGACTCTGGTGGACTTTGGTGCGGCGAAGGTAGTTACGGAAGCTACAGGCAATAAAACGGGGACGGTTATCGGTTCGGCTGCTTATACAGCGCCAGAACAGCTAAAGGGCAATGCGGTATTTGCCAGCGATGTTTACAGCTTGGGGGTTACCTGCGTTCATCTTATAACTAACGTCCATCCCTTTAACCTTTTTGACAGTGGGGAGAATAGCTGGAATTGGCGGCATTATCTTAATTAGCCAGTTAGCAAACAGTTGGGTGATGTGCTGGATAAAATGCTTTCAGGAGCGATAAATCAGCGTTATCAGTCCGTAGATGAAGTTCTTCAGGATTTAGATCGCGTACCCACCAGGAAGCAGCATGGGGGATTAAAATTTATCGGCTCTAGTGCCGCAATTGTTTTGGCTTTATTGGGATTGAGAGCTTTAGTCGCACCAGTAGCCAGGCAGGTATCTACGCCTCAGAATACAAATTCTACGGTGCAACAGCGATCGCCTTTCCCTCAACCTAAAATCAACTCTGACTTCGGTGGATTATACAGCTATTCCCCAGAGGGAAAAATCCAGACATTACCTTTACAGCAGATGGCAGTAAACGCCAAAATTGCGGGTAATTTATCGCGGGTAGAAGTAACCCAAACATTTAGCAATCCGAGCAACAAGCCCATAGAAGCAGTTTATCAGTTTCCGCTGCCTGACGATGCCGCCGTAGACGAGATGGAAATACGGATCGGCGATCGCATTATTAGGGGCAACATTAAAAAGAAAGCGGAGGCACAACAAATCTATCAAACCGCGAGGCGACAGGGCAAAACGGCGGGATTATTGGAACAACAGCGAGATAATATTTTCACTCAATCCCTCGCTAATATTCAGCCAGGAGAACAGATAGAGGTAGTGATTCGCTATACCAACGCGCTACATTTTATCGGCAACGATTATGAGTTTGCCTTCCCCCTCGAAGTTGCTCCCCGCTTCGGAAATACTAGCAGTAGAAACTATAATCCTCTCATTGCCCCTGCTATTGCCGATGAAGTTCCTCAGACTCGTTCGGGTAAAGATATTGAGGTAAATATCGAAATCGATGCAGGAGTAGCTGTCTCTGGCGTTCAGTCTCCTTCCCATGCGATCGCAATTCAGAATAGTAATTACACCACAAAAATATCCCTATCAAAGCAGGATCTCATTCCCAATCAAGACTTAATTCTGCGCTATCAACTGATGGGTGCCGCAACCCAAGCCACTGTATTAACTCAATCCAATCAGCAGGGAGGACATTTCGCTACCTATCTAATTCCCGCCGTAAACTATAACGATAGAGAAATAGTACCCAAAGACGTAGTGTTTCTGATGGATACTTCTGGTTCACAAAGAGGATTTGCGATCGCTCAATCAAAAGAGTTAATGCGCCAGTTTATTAGCGGTTTAAATCCAGAAGATACCTTTAATATTATTGACTTTGCTAGCCGTACCCAGAGATTGGCAGACAAGCCATTAGAGAACAACAGATTAAATCGTGCCAGAGCTTTGGCTTACGTAGATAACATCGATGCCAATGGCGGTACAGAATTAATGAACGGTATCAATACTGTCCTCAACTTCCCTGCGGCGGCGGATGGCAGGTTACGGAGTATCGTTTTACTCTCCGATGGTTTAATTGGCGCTGACGAACAGGCGATCGCCCAGATAAGGGACAACCTCAAGCCAGGCAATCGCCTCTATAGCTTTGGTGTCGGTTCTTCTACTAATCGCTTTCTTCTCAATCGTCTAGCGGAATTAGGACGCGGTACGGTGACGATCTTGCCTCCCCATGAAGATGCAGTAGAAGTAGCCGAAAAATTCTATCGCGAAATCAATAAGCCAATTGTCACTAACATCGAACTAGAGTGGCTAGGCGAAGGAAAAGCCCCAGAAATATATCCCCGACAGTCTCCCGATCTATTTGCCAGTCAGCCTTTAGTACTCTATGGACGAAAACAGGATGCCAGTAGCGGCAAGCTAAAAATCACGGGAACGATCGCTGGTGGTAAACCTTACGAACAAACATTAGATGTAAATTTCCAACAGATAGGGGGCAATAATGCGATCGCTCAACTCTGGGGGCGATCGCGCATCAAGGATTTAATAAACGAAATGTATGGCAGGGAAAATAGCCAGGGAATAACCGCAGTAACTAATACAGCCTTAGACTACAATCTACTTTCCAAATACACTGCTTTTGTTGCTGTAGACGGGGAATTACAAAAGTCGGGCGATCGTGCTGAAGATTCTGCTGTGGATAGTATCAACTCATCACAGGGTTCTAAAAGAGCGGGAAAAATTCAGTCTCAATCCAATCCTACTTACAACAACTTAATTAATTCTCAATCCCAAGCCCCTATTAGCAACATAACTACAAATAGTTCTCCGTCTAATAGCCAAAGTGTACCCGAACCTAGCGAAATCATCGGCAATTTATTGGCTTTGATCCTGGTCATACTATTCTTTACTCGCAAGCGTTGGCATCACTTATTAAAAGCTTGGTTAAATAAAGATAGCGGCAAAGCAGGATAGTTTATCAACTCTAGTAGTACTTTTATTGACTAAAAGTTAATATTGATTTGTTAGAATATGAATCAATCGTGAATCTGAAAAAAATTATTTCTGCTCTGGTTGCAGTCGTTCTCATAGGCATAACCATCTATTTGGGAGCTTTATCTATAAACGATAGTAACTTTGTTGTTCCGTTTGGTCTCGCTTGTGCTATCGCTGCTCCAACTGGTTTAACTCTGCTCGGGTTTGTTATTAGCGGCTCTAATGATGAAATTGTCCAGCAATTAGCTAAAGTTCCAGAAATAGAAAAATTGATCTAAAAGGCGAAAACTCAGGAAGAAACAATACAAATTCTTGAAGCAGAGAGAAAGCGCTTAAGTGAAATAGTGCGGATAGAATCTCGCAGACAAGCTATTTTAGATAGAACTGATAGTTTAGAAAGAGATGCAGTAAGAATTTTATCTGAACTAGATAATTTAGACAAAAAATGTATTGAAATAGGAGAAAAAGTCAGAGAAAGCTCAGTCAGCAAAGAAATAAGAGTTTTAAGAGAAAGAGTACAAGCTCGTGATAGGGGAGATGTTTTTATTAGAATTGTTTCGAGAACTTACCGAATCGATAGGGATATTATAAAAGCCATGCCCTTTGGAATTGGAAGCCCATTGATTGCATATTTCAAAATTATTGAAAGTCTACGAAAAAAGTAATTACATTGATGCCTCGATTTGATATTATTTGAGAATTATAAATTTCATCAATTCATGTGTTTAAAACTCAGTGCCAACTAAATAACTACCGTTGAGGATAATTTGACTGCCAGTAGTCGTACCAATTAGACCAGGCTGTTTCTAAATCACTATAGGTATCTTGTGTAAGAATATTCCGATCTAAAGGCATGGATAAATGCGCCCACAGACAGCGTTTGTCTCTAAATTCTGCCTTTCCTAGTAACCAGGGTAAAACGCTATCGATGCGGGTATCGTGTACCATCAAATTGCGTTTAAACTCATCGCTAGTGATCGTGCTGTTGCCATGAGGGTTAATACAGGTACTTAAATAAGCTCGGTTTTCGTAGCTATAAAGACTATAAACTCCTCGGCGACTTTGCTTTAAGGCTGTTGATAATTCTCCTGTCTGACTGGTAACAAAGTCTTTCAAATTGCCGTCAGTGTTGGCAAAATAGCGCATTTCAATATCTAAAGACTGCTGATTCCCTCGATACCGATAGTGTCTACCTGCAACAAAATCTCCTGAAATATATGCCTTTGGCTGGGGTGAATGAGGATGGATTTCACTACTTTTTGCTAACTGCCACTGGGACAAGTGAACTGACTCGGGAAAGCTGTAGTTAGCTACGGCAGGAGAGGCGATATCTGGGTTAGCAATGGACTTACCCAAAGTAAAAGTAGTAGCGATCGCCATAATTTCCAAAAGCACATTTCGCGGTTTAATCATTATTGTTGCGCCTTGTTATCTCAAAATATAGTACTGACACATACCCTCTCTTCACACTAAACCGCCATTTGCCCTGTTGTTACGCAAAGTTATCACCGAAATAATGGCAAAAATTGACACAGAAATAGCTGAGAAAATTAGCGAACCGTTACCCGTGTGCCAATAGTCAAAGCCGTCTAAATTCGACGTAGCTACCAACACCGCCATCAAGGCAACTCGCAAACCATTAATCGTAAAGCCCAATAATATAGAGGCGAGAGGCAGATATACTTTTGCCCGCCAGTCTGTCGGCATCAGAGTCAAAACCATCCAGCTGAAGCCGAGTAGTTGCAAGATGGTCAACACCCCCGAACAGCCGTTATAAACCTCTACCGAACCTGTGGGTAAAATAATCCAGACATCCTGGCGAGTTACGGAAAATCCTAGTAGCCACAAGATAGAGGCGGAAAACCTAGCAGTTAGTTGGGAAACATCAAAAATATAGATAAGCTCCCAGGGAATAGCCAGAAACAAGAGCAAGAATAACTCTCGGCGATATTGTTTTAAGTCTTGAACACCAGACGCTAATAGTCCCCAACCGAATAGAGACAGTAAAGGTGCAATCCTGAGAAAATAGTCTTCAGGAAATAAGTGTAGGCTTTTATATAAAACTAACGAAACGATCGCCGTGCCGATTGCACTAGAAATGCGATCACTCCTAAAATCTAATTCTCCTCGTTTTTCCCAAATCGAAAAAAGAACTACAATCCAAAATAGAAAAACGTAGCTGAAAAAACCAGATCTCTCTACTTGTTGACTCAAGTTTAGATGCAGTCCCACTAAGCCGACACCAATCCCTGCCGACCAAAGTTTTGCCTGGTTCTGGCTCATTGAATTCTATTCTTAGTTGTGTTTGTACCTGAATTGTAATCTTTTTAACCTGGCAATCTTGATCGCGATTTGTTCTTTCTGGCTGTCTTTATCAGTTCTTTGTCTCAGCTATATATGTGTATATCGGTAAATGAAAATAGAAAAGCTTGCTTCTCAAGGTAAATATCTAATTTTTCTCAGTTCGGCAGTCGTCGCCATCTCTCTACTATTTAATATTTTGGTATTACCAGCTATGTCTGAGTCTTTATCGCGATCGCAGATCGAACAATTAATTACCCGTCAGGCTCAGGCTTGGGAAAATCAGGATGCCCAGGCGATTGCTGCTGATTTTGCTGATGAGGCAGTATTTATTGCTGCGGGGTTCGAGTTTTTGGGTAAAGAGAGAATTGAAAAGGCAGCCCTCGACTACTTCAAGCAGTTTCATCAAACTTCTGTTGCCATTAAGAATGTGATCGTCGAAGAGAACAAAGGTGCTGTGGAATGGGACTGGCGCGATCGCAACCGTAAGACTGACAAAGAGGGTTTTGCCGAAGATGCGATCGTCTTTGAACTAGTAGAGGGAAAGATCGTCTATTGGCGTGAATATATTGAAAAGAAAAAGTGAATATAAGCTAAACTTATGCTTAATATTACTAATGATGATGTAACATTCCTTGATAAAGTACAAATACTTAGCTATTCTAAGTACATAGACAGGAAAGACAAATTATTTTATTCCGTCCTTCCCCGTCGTCGCTCTGGTAACAGAACGTACCTTGAAAATTAAATAACGTAATCATAACCAAAATGACAACTACCTTACAACAACGCGAAACACGCGGTGTATGGGAGAACTTCTGTCAGTGGATTACCAGCACCAACAACCGCATCTATGTCGGTTGGTTTGGCGTCTTGATGATTCCTACACTCCTAGCCGCAACAACTTGTTTCCTAATCGCCTTCGTGGCAGCACCTCCCGTTGACATCGACGGAATTCGTGAGCCTGTAGCAGGTTCTTTGATCTACGGTAACAACATCGTCTCTGGTGCAGTAGTACCTAGCTCCAACGCTATTGGTCTACACTTCTACCCCATCTGGGAAGCAGCTTCACTTGATGAGTGGTTATACAACGGTGGTCCTTACCAATTGGTAATCTTCCACTTCTTGATCGGAGTATTCTCTTACCTCGGTCGTCAGTGGGAACTATCCTTCCGTCTAGGAATGCGTCCTTGGATCTGTGTAGCTTATTCAGCTCCAGTATCGGCAGCGACAGCAGTATTCTTGATCTATCCTTTGGGTCAAGGTTCCTTCAGTGATGACCGAGGTAAGAGAATACTCCGATCAAGAAGTGGAAGATTACCAATTGGTAAGGACCACCGTTGTACAACCACTCATCAAGTGAAGCTGCTTCCCAGATGGGGTA
>JBCBWB010000013.1:7134-16109 GCA_039817275.1 Cyanobacteria bacterium J06648_1
ACCCCTTCCACATGTTGGGAGTAGCAGGTGTCTTCGGTGGATCTTTATTCTCCGCAATGCACGGTTCATTGGTAACGTCTTCACTAGTACGTGAGACAACTGAATCCGAATCACAAAACTACGGTTACAAATTCGGACAAGAAGAAGAGACTACAACATCGTTGCAGCTCACGGCTACTTCGGTCGTTTAATCTTTCAGTATGCATCATTCAACAACAGCAGAAGTTTACACTTCTTCTTGGGTGCATGGCCAGTAATCGGCATCTGGTTCACAGCAATGGGTATTTCCACGATGGCGTTCAACCTAAATGGATTTAACTTCAACCAGTCCGTAATGGACAGCCAAGGTCGTGTAGTCAACACTTGGGCAGACATTCTTAACCGTGCCAACCTCGGTTTTGAAGTAATGCACGAGCGTAACGCACACAACTTCCCTCTTGATTTGGCAAGTGGCGAGTCTGCTCCCGTAGCATTGACTGCTCCTTCCATCAACGGTTAGACGAGAGACCCCGCGTCGCCGAAAGGCGCAAGGGAATGCTCGAGTTAGAATTTGTAGCTTACTATCTTGTAAGTATTAAATAAAAAATGCTCTCCAGCGATGGAGGGCATTTTTTTTTGCTTATTTTGAATCATCTCTTCAGTTACAGTCACGACAGTTAACATGAAATGCTAATCCAGTAATTGAGAATAAGCGATGAAAAATTTAGGTAAGCTCAGCTCAAGACAACTATCAAAATCAGTAAAGCAATTTGGAAAAGTAATAATTATCAGCAACTTGCTTAGTTTGATGCTCAGTAGCCCAGCAATGGCAGAAGAATTATTAAAAACTTTGATTGTTACAGGTAGTGGAGTAGAGGAAATTGCTGCTACCGTTGCCGAAGTGCAATTAGGAGTAGAAATTCAGGATCGCACCGCAGCCGAAGTACAGCAAGAGATAGCCATACGTACCACTGCTATAGTCGAGCTACTTCGTTCCCGAAATGTCGAAAAGCTACAGACAACGGGAGTTAGACTAAATCCCAATTACGATCGCCTTGATCGCGATAACGATCAGAACATAATTACAGGCTACACTGGCACGAATATAGTTAGTTTTAATTTGCCAGTGGAACAAGTGGGCAACCTGCTAGATGAAGCAGTCAAAGCAGGAGCTAGTCGAGTAGATAGCATAGGTTTTACTGCCACTCCAGAAGCGATCGCCAGAGCCAAAAAAGCAGCATTGCGTAAGGCAAGTGCCGATGCACAAGATCAAGCCGAAGCTGTACTGGAAACTCTCCAGCTGACAAAAAACGAGATTGTCAAGATTAAAATCGATGCAGCTAATGCCGCAAGACCACAGCCTTATGCTTCAGAATTTGATGCCGCCTTCTCTGAGTCGAGAGCAACCACGCCGATTATCGCTGGAGAACAGACAGTTAGAGCCTCAGTAACTTTGCAGATTAGCTATACAAATGGCTCATCTTCTAATTCACAATAGCGATCGCTATCAACCAGCTAAGATGAGAAGTTTGAAACAAAAAATTAACTTCTGTATCACTGGGAATAATAAAGTAAACATTAAATTTATCGTATAGCCAGATACGCTAACTACGAAAAACAGGTGTTAGCATCATTAGCTGAATCAAACGATTAAAGAGCGAAATAATTATGATTACTAACACTGCCGCCTATACTATTGTCGCGATCGCCTATGTCACCTTTATTTTGGGAACGTGGCTTATGTTCACCCTGTAATTCCCAAACTTGTTAGACAACACGGAAAATAAAGGGATAGCGAAAAACTTGCTCTGGGGTTTGGAGACACTGAATAATTGCCCAAATAGACAAACCCCAGTGAGCTACAAGCCAGATTGGACCAAGAACAAAGCCAGCTAGTCCGAAAGAGAAAAAGGACATCACGCCGATAATTGCACCAATCAGCCAGACGTTGAGGTGAAAGTTGATTGCTTCTTTGGCATTGTCTTTGATTACGCCATCTTCAGAAACAGTCATAATGGCGATCGGAATACCGATAGATAGGACTAAAGCGCTAATAAATACTGAAGCATGAGCCAAGGCGGAAAGTAGCTTCTTTTTGTCTAAACTAGATTCTGTTTGCATTTTTTCCCTCGATCAAGATAAATCTAAGCCAATAGTTAAATACTATCGTCTGCTCTGCCGAAGAGGAAGTAGAGGTTTCACACTGAGAGGCACTATGGCAATATATATTGTTCCTCGTCTTAGCCAAGAAACAAAAAAAGCACTCAAACATTCATGAGTGCCATCAAAATACAAACTAAATTTTTATTCAAATTTACTTAAAACCGACTGCTGCTTGCCATACGAAAGCTAGAGCAAGGAAAAAGACGGGAATAATTGGTAGCACATCTACCAAAGGTTTGAACATAGCGTAAGCTTCTGGCAAATCTGCCAAGATCATTGCAGCTCCCATATATTTTTATACCTTCCAACAATTTTCTTAAAATATAGTAAAAATATTACCATAATTTGCCTCTGGGGTTTGAGCAAAAAGTAGATGCTGGGTTCATATTAAATAGACGGTATAAATTACTGAAGCCGAAATTAGAGACTGCTAATTTAGCTGCGCGATCGCCTTATCTCGTCACGCAAAAATTGCTGGCGGAACATGAATGTAACTCTCTACGCCAAATAACCCAAAATCATTCCCGCCAGTAAAATAAATCCAAGCCAAACATTTTGGCTCAAAACCTTACCAAAAACAGAGCGAGGAATATAAGGCTTACGGAGAGTCAAATATTGCCAAATCCAACCTGCCGTAGCCAAGATTAAGCTGAACCAGAAAGCCGAACCCAAAGCCAGCTCAAAACCCAATAGGGCAAGGAAGACAACAGTTAAAACATAAAAAATGCCGATCGCCTCGGGCGTATATTTACCAAAGAAGATGGCGCTAGATTTTATGCCAATCTGCAAATCATCTTCGCGATCGCTCAAAGCATAGCCCGTATCAAAACCCAAAGTCCAGGCGACTGTCGCCCCCCACAATAGCCAGGTAGCAGGTTCAATATTTGCCGTAACCGCAGTCCAGCTAATTAGTACCGCAAATCCCCAAGCCAGAGAAAGAACTAGCTGCGGGACAGGAAACACACGCTTGGCTAAAGGATAAAAAACAATAAAAGGAACAGCCGCGACGCAAAGCAGAAAACTGAGTCGATTCAAATAGAATGCCAAAACAGCAGCACAAGCCAGGGAAACTAAAAAGATGACAAGACCGACACGTACCGAAAGGGCGCGGGAGGCCAGAGGACGAGATTTGGTGCGGGCGACTTGAGGATCGATGTCCTTATCCCACAAATCGTTGATCACGCATCCTGCGGCGCTGGTTGCCAAGGTACCCAAGACAATCACGCCAACTAGAGGTAAGGGAGGCACTCCTTTAGATGCCAGAATAACAGCCCAAAGTGCAGGGATCATCAAGATCAGTCTTCCTGCGGGTTTATCCCAGCGCAACAGACGAATTACTTTTTGCCAGGTTGGTTCGGCTGTCGGTTGAGATTTAGTCATAGTACTTTTGCCCAAATAGTTAGGAACATAAATTAACAAATATTTATAAAATCTTAAGACTATTTGTTGTCTCGCGCAAAATACATGAGATTATAAAAATAGCTAGCTGTTAATACTCTTCCTCAAGCGATGTATTAGTTTGCTGCACCTGACGAGCTTAATTTTAGGGACAAATCTGCCTTCATAAAGGCATTACTCCGATCTTCAATCACCATGAACCAACAGATCATTGCAGCGATCGATATCGGCACTAACTCAATCCACATGGTGATCGTGCAGATCGATCCTAGTCTGCCGTCTTTTACGGTGATTGCCAAGGAAAAAGATACTGTTCGTCTAGGCGATCGCCATCCAGCCACGGGAGAGCTAACGCCAGAAGCCATCAAGCGATCGCTTAATACTCTCAGACGGTGTAAGGAGCTAGCTACTAGCTTAAAAGCGGAACAGATCATAGCTGTGGCTACTAGTGCCACAAGAGAAGCGCCTAACGGCACCAACTTCCTGCGTCAAATCGAATCTGAGCTGGGCATCGTCGTCAATCTGATTTCAGGCAAGGAAGAGGCTCGCCGAATTTATCTGGGAGTACTGTCTGGCATGGACTTTAACGACCAGCCCCACATCGTTATTGATATTGGTGGTGGTTCAACCGAAATTATCTTGGCGGATGTTCATGAAGCCCGTTTCCTCAGCAGCACTAAAATCGGAGCAGTTCGTTTAGCCAAAGAATTTGTTACTACCGATCCTATCAGCGATAGCGAATTGAAGGTACTCAGAGCCTATGTCAGAGGAATGCTGGAGCGCCCTGTTGATGAAATTTGGCGCAATCTCCAGCTAAACGAAGTCCCTCGCACCATTGGCACTTCAGGCACAATTGAAACCATTGCCGAAATACATGCCAAAGACGAGCTGGGAGCGGTTCCCGATCCTCTCAATGGTTATGAGATTGGGTATAAAGACATCGAGAAAATCGTCAAAAGATTGGCGAAAATGAGCTATAAGCAAAGATTGGAGGTGTCGGGGCTGGCGGATAAACGAGCCGAGATTATTGTCCCTGGGGCGGTAATTCTGCTCGAAGCGATGCAGATGCTCAAGCTCGACTCAATTGTTATTTGTGAACGAGCTTTAAGGGAAGGCATGATTGTCGATTGGATGTTGACTCGCGGTCTCATCAACAATCGTTTGCGGTATCAGAATGAGGTGAAAAATCGCAACGTAATCAAAATTGCTCATAAATATCACGTCGATCTCGATTACAGCCAGCGAGTTGCCAAATTTGCCTTGAGTATTTTCGACCAGCTACAGGGTCAGCTACATACGTGGGAGGAGGCAGAACGAGAGCTGCTATGGTCGGCTGCAATCTTGCACAACAGCGGCGTTTATATTAGTCATTCAGCCCATCATAAACACTCCTACTATCTGATTCGGAATGCCGAGCTGTTGGGATTTACGGAGCTAGAGCTAGAGCTAATCGCCAATATTGCTCGCTATCATCGTCGTAGCCGACCGAAGAAAAAACATGAGGCTTATTACAAACTTCCCCATAAACAGTATCAGCTGATGGTGCGTCAACTCAGCGCAATATTGAGGCTGGCAGTAGCTTTAGACCGCCGCAATAAAGGAGCGATCGCCAGAGTCAACTGTAAATATGATGAGCGAAAGCGCACTCTCTATTTTCAGATTGCACCTACCGAGGTAGGGGATAAGTGTTCTTTAGAATTATGGAATCTGGGCTACAAAAAAGATGTGTTTGAAGAGGAGTTCAATGTCGATGTAGTCGCTAGCATTGCCGAAACGTCAGCGCTGCTTCGTTAAATGCAGAATTTAGCAATAGCAAACTACAGCTCAGATGCAGTATCGGGTGATACTTCCGTTACCTGGGGATTGCTCATGGCGATCTGCTGATCCGTGATCAGGTCTGATAACTCGTTAATATCTACACCTATTTGCTGACAGGCAACGTGTAAGTTTTCGACAAATAAACCAACGTTGCTTTCGTATCCTGACTGAGCGGCGGCAACCTCGACTCCCTGTTTGGCGTTAGCTTTGGCGCAGTTAATTAGTTCTATTCCTTGAAGCATTCTTGGTTTGGGAAGATAATTGTGGTTTATTTTTAGATACCTCAACTTCACATAAATCAGCGATCGCTTCATCTAGCTAACGACGGATTGTCGCAAATATTAAAAAAATATTAACAATATTTCGCTCAAGAATTTATAGTAAAGGCAGGTTATGGCTCTTTAAAATCTACAAAGCAACATGAAAGCAATTACTATTTTGGGTTCGACAGGTTCAATTGGAACCCAAACCCTCGATATCGTTACCCATCATCCCGAACAATTTCGCGTAGTGGGGCTAGCGGCGGGAAGTAATGTCACCCTCTTGGCAGAGCAAATTCGCCTTTTTAAACCAGAAATAGTGGCGCTGGGTAATAAAGACAAGCTAACCGAATTACAAGAGGCGATCGCTTCATTTGACCATCAACCACAGATTTTAGTTGGTCAGTCAGGTATCTGCGAGGTAGCTGGTTATGGTGATGCGGAGAGTGTAGTTACAGGAATTGTTGGCTGTGCGGGATTACTGCCAACGATCGCGGCGATTAAGGCAGGGAAAGACATTGCCTTAGCGAATAAGGAAACTCTCATCGCTGGTGCGCCAGTGGTGCTGCCCCTCGTCAAAAAACACGGAGTAAAACTACTGCCAGCAGATTCAGAACATTCGGCAATATTTCAGTGTCTCCAGGGAGTTCCCGAAGGAGGCTTGCGCCGTATCATTCTCACTGCCTCTGGAGGTTCTTTTCGTGATTTGCCCGTCGAACAGCTTGGTTCTGTCACGGTCAAAGATGCCCTCAAGCATCCCAACTGGTCAATGGGTCAAAAAATTACGATTGATTCGGCAACCCTAATGAACAAAGGGTTAGAAGTAATTGAGGCTCGCTACCTGTTCGACCTCGACTATGACAACATCAATATTGTGATTCATCCCCAAAGTATTATCCACTCCCTAATTGAAGTCCAGGACACATCGGTACTGGCACAGCTTGGCTGGCCTGATATGCGCTTGCCCTTACTTTATGCTCTGTCTTGGCCAGAACGAATTTATACCGAGTGGGAGCAGCTAGACCTAGTCAAGGCGGGAGATCTAACCTTCCGCGAACCCGATCACCAGAAATATCCCTGTATGCAGCTAGCCTATGCCGCAGGTAGAGCAGGAGGACTGATGCCAGCAGTACTAAACGCTGCTAATGAGCAGGTTGTGGCGCTATTTTTGAGTGAAAAAATCGGCTTTTTAGATATTCCACGTATTATTGAAACGGTATGCGATCGCTTTAGCAGTCAAAACAACTCTGAACCTACTTTAGAAGACATCTTAGAGGCAGATCGCTGGGCAAGACAGGCGGTTTTTGATGTTTAGGTTTATTCCCAGTCTTAATTGAGAGACTCAGCTTTTTTGCCTCATGTCTCATAACCTACTATCGTATCTATTTCCTGGCGATCTCTGGCGCTCCTGTCTAGCGATCGCTTGTCAGCAGATAGTGATTGTCAGTTGAATTATCTGCCTTTATAGTAAAAATAATATCTGTTAGTATCTGTATTTTTTAGTGACTCAAGCTCTAACACTGCTTAATTGATCGAAGTACTTGAGGAAACTATTTTGTTTGGCTCAGGTTTGTCTCTATCGACTAGTAGAAACATAGGGAATTGAGAAAATCACCTATCATAACTTCAGCCAATATTTGATAAATTGCTACCGTTGAAATATTTCCGTAACAACCATAGTTAGCCACAGCAAAATTATATTTATATTTGCACTTATATTTATTATTTATTAGAGTATGGACATCAACGAGACTATGGCGCAAATAAAGTCTCAGCTAGAGCTGATTGAGCGTCATGAGCAAGAAAATCAACAGGAACAGGCACAGGTAACAGAACTAATCCTGAATCTGGAATCTGAGTTGGAACAGTGGCATAAACGGCGTAATGAACTAGATGAAGAGGCTATTAGACTTTACACTCAAGCCGAAGAGCTAAAGCCGAAGCTAGATAAACTAGAGCGGATTGCTAACCTTTCTAAAGAGTTCTTAGAATTACACAACGAGTGTCAAGATAGCGAAGATCTACTAAGCACTCTTTATTCTTCCGTATCGGCAGAATCAGCAACGGAAAATCACCAATCCCTGTTAAATTCGCCCTTGTTTAAGCAGAAACCCAAGTCAGCAGCACCTCCCGCTTCCCCAGCAGACTACGCTCAATACTCAATTACGATTGATGAAATTAAAGACGCCTTACCCAATGCCGAAAGAATTTATCAAAAACTAGTTGCTAACTATTTAGAGGAATACAAAACCTATCAAAACTATATTGTTGATGGACTAGATGTGATTTGGTACGCTGTTGCCTTTATTGCCTTTGGTCGAACCTCCTATCGCAAAATGGGCTTTAAATATCATCCCGATTTGGATGGCTCAGAACGGGCGATGCAGCTGATCAACACTGCCTGGTCGATTTCCCAAAAATATTTGGGCGATTCTCGTAACAGCGACAGTAATAGCACCATGAATACTCTTTAAGTAGCTAATGAAACTGATGTCGGAAAACGCTAGGATTAAAGACTCAAAGATATCAGTTATATTAGACATGTTGAGAGCTACTTGCTCTTGGATCGAGAGTTTATGGCATCAGAGATACGTACTCTACCAGATAATGTAATCGACCTAATTGCAGCAGGAGAAGTGATTGATTCCCTGGCTGCGGTAGTTAGGGAGTTGGTAGAAAATTCTCTGGACGCTGGTGCCACCAGGATTACCGTGGGCTGCAATCTGGATTTGTGGCAGGTGCAGATAATCGACAACGGCAAGGGGATGGCACTAGAAGATCTTAGAGTCTGCGCCCAGCCCCACAGTACGAGCAAGATTAGAACCCAAAAAGACCTCTGGCAGATCACTAGCCTTGGTTTTCGTGGCGAAGCTTTACACAGTATTGCTCAAGTAGCAGAACTAACTATCTCCAGCCGCAGCGAACAAAATTCAGGCTGGCAGGTAACTTACCATGAGGGACAGATAGCCCGAGAATCTCTGGTAGCGATCGCCCGTGGCACGATTGTTACTGTCTCCAATTTATTTGCTAAGATTCCCGTTCGTCGTCGCGCGCTACCGCCTCAATCCCAACAGCTCAAGGCAATTCAAAAATTAATTCAGCAAATAGCTCTGTGCCATCCTCAAGTTACCTGGCAGGTTAGGCAAAACCATCAGCTTTGGTTCCAGATCAGCCCAGGAATAACAGCCAGAGATATTTTGCCGCAATTTTTACGCCGAGTTAGCAACACCGACCTGCACCAACTCCAAGTTGAGGTGGCAACTCCCGCTATAGCCAAGCAGCTAGTGTCAGCCTTAGCCGTGAGTCAGCAATCTTCTGTCTCGACTCAAGCTAGCTCAACTTCTGGTAGCCAATCAC
>JBCBWB010000013.1:17111-44577 GCA_039817275.1 Cyanobacteria bacterium J06648_1
AAAGACTAAAGACTAAAGACTAAAGACTAAAGACTAAAGACTAAAGACTAAAGACTAAAGACTAAAGACTAAAGACTTGATATTTATCTGGGGAATAGTTGAAGTGAGTTCACTGGCAAATAGGGGAACAATATTGCTAGCAAACTTTTATCTTCGCTTGCTCCATGACTAACGCTTTCATCTTTGTTTTGGGGTCGATTTTGTTGGTACTGCTTTATATCTTCTGGCGGCAAATCAAACGACAACAGGATTCGCGGCAAAAGTTTGATCGTAGTATGGATCGACAGTTCTTAGCTATGTTGGGAGGAGATAAAAAGCTGATTCTCAGATTGCTCAGACATGCCCGTCAACAGCATCCAGGCAAAAGCTATCTTTGGTATCACGAAAAGGTAATCCGAGACTTAGAAAGAGATCGTCGATGCTAATCTTGCTGATTCACTCGATCTTTCTCACGCCGACTGTTTGTTTTTGAGCCGTTTAAACTTCTGTCCCCAGTCATAAAGCCAAAAATCATTAAAGGGAGTGACATACTTTGCTAAAGACCAAAGCACGAGGCAAGGCTGTTCTACTACCTGTAATAAAGGTAAATCGTCTTGAGAATCGGTAACTAAGATTGCGGATTTGATCTCTGACTCGGATAAGATATCCTGCATCATCAATAGCTTGCCTTGATTACGATCGCCTGCACCGCGCCAAAACCGACAGCCAACCAGGCGATCGCATCTCATCGGCAGATGCTTTAAAATTGGCTCGACAATAAAGTTAAAGCCTAAACTAGCCACAATTACGGGGGCTTTTTGATTGCCTTGTATTGCTGCGAGTATTTGAGTATTGCGATACTCTTCGGCTAATTTCTGAGCTTTGCTGCGCCAGAATAGCAGCGTCCAGGGCAATAAAATGGTCGGCACAGTTACCAGAAACCAATCCCTAGTCTTGTCACCTCGAAAAGAGCCTGGTAGCCAACGCCAGGGTCTAATTACTTTCAACAGCATAATTAAGGCGAAACCGATCAAGCGAGGACGCAGGCTGTTGATATATTCCGCCGTCGAATTTCTCAGCAGCAAAGTTTCATCAAAATCGAGAATAATTGGCTGATCGACAGTGGCATTAGCGATCGCCTCAAGAGCTTGTTGTGGCTGAACTAGCTGGACAGGCTGACGATGATCTTTCATGGACAATAGCTGAATTTGGCAAATTAATATCAAAGATTATTTGTCCAATATACTCGCGTCCAGATCTAAAGGCAGATGTAAAGCGTTGCCAGAGATGCAGTTCAATTCTTACGTCTAATGTGAATTAGCTCAATAACACATAAATCATTGTAATCCTTGGTATTTATAGGGTGTAAGAGTACTTGTGGATCTAGTTGAACTTTGGCAAGTTAAATCCTTCTGAGATATTTCAAGGATTAGTTTCAAATGTCAAATCCCACTAAAGCCGATAAGTACAACTCTTTATGGAGGGGTATGGGGAAGTCGTCACGTCCCCATCAGGGGGTTTCCTAAAGGATACCGCTTGGCATATGGGGGAAAGTTCCCCCAATATGGATCTTATTATTTTGAGATAATCTCCGTACGATAGAAAAGGAAATTGAGTCTTTCGTTTAATTCACATCAGGCGTTTCTTGGTCTACTATTGTTTGACGATTTAGGCGATCGCAAATGCTGTTTGGGCTTTTCAATTGTCTAAATACACGTCTAAATACATTTTGGCTTGCCCCAAATTAGCCGTTCTTTTTAACTCTTTACGCTATAATCGAACAGTGTTGAAATGCTGAAGACCCCAGTATACATAGCACAATCGGGATGTAGCGCAGGGGTAGCGCGCTGTTTTCGGGAAGCAGAGGTCGTGGGTTCGATTCCCACCATCCCGACTCACTTAAGAGATTTGTCCTGGCATATGGAATTAAATACCGAAATCAAAGGACAGGGATATCCCATCCTTTGTTTACATGGACATCCTGGGTGTATTGCCACCATGTCTGTCTTTACTAACTATTTGTCTCAACAGTATCAGACTATTACCCCTGATCTGCGGGGTTACGGCAAAAGCCGCTATCGTCAAGATTTTGTGATGCAGGATCATCTGAGCGATATTATTGCCTTGCTTGACCGCTTCCAGATTGAGCAATGTTTGGTGTTAGGTTGGTCATTAGGGGGCATTATCTCTATGGAGATGGCTCTGGCGCAGCCCCAAAGATTTAGCGGTATGATTTTGGTTGCTACGGCGGCTCATCCTCTGAGTAGCCATCCGCGAGAAACATGGCAGGATCTTCTTTTTACCGCCATTGCGGGGATTGTTAACTATCTCAGACCAGCCTGGCGCTGGAATATTGATACTTTTGGGAAGCGATCGCTTTTTCGTTATTTGCTCCAACAGCACCATCCAGAAGCCTATCAGTATTTGGCAAAGGAAGCTGTTCCTGCCTATATGCAGACATCTAAGGTAGCCAATAATGCTTTGTTGCAAGCAATCAGACAGGGCTACAATCGTCTAGCAGACCTAGAACAGATTAAGATCCCCTGCCTCATGTTGGCAGGAGAAAGCGATCTCCATATTACCGCCGATGCTAGTCAGAAGACTGCGGCTCAACTACCCCAGTGCGAGTATGTAAATTATCCTGACGTAGCTCATCTTTTTCCCTGGGAGATTCCAGATCGAGTTTTGGCAGATATTCAAGACTGGCTGGAGCTACATCAATTAGCAAGACCAAGTATATCTTTTTAAAACTTTCTCTTGATTTGAACTAGGGAGATCGTGATAAAACAATAGAGTTCTCGGAGCGATAATGAGCAATCTTCATGACCAATCTTGACTATGGTGCCATAGCTGAACTTTCCTTAGCGGGTGAATTAATTGATCGCGCGACGGCGAAAGATATTCTTAATGCTGACGATGTGGTGCTGTTGGAACAGCTCGCCGCAGCCTATCGGGTACGTTATCACCATTGGTCAAATCGGGTGAGACTTCATTTTCTACTCAACGCGCAAAGCGGCTTGTGTCCTGAAGACTGCAATTATTGTTCTCAGTCGAAGATATCATCTGCCGAGATTGAAAAGTATCCCCTCATTGCCCAAGAAAAAATTGTCCAGGCGGCAGATCGCGCCGCTAATTTGCAGGCTGGCACCTTCTGTATGGCTATTTCAGGGCGATCGCCTTCAGAATCGGTATTTAATAACGTTATCTCGGCCTTTGAAGCAGTTAAAAGTAAACACGATCTCAAAATCTGCGCCTGTTTAGGGTTACTCAGCGAAGAGCAAACTCAGCGTTTGGCAGAGGTAGGAGTTGATCGCGTTAATCACAATCTCAATACTTCGGAAAACCACCACCAAAATATTGTTAGCACCCATACATTTCGCGATCGCGTAGCCACGCTCAAAAATGTGCAAAAGGCTGGCATTACTACCTGTTCGGGAGGCATCCTGGGGATGAATGAAACTGACGAAGACATTATTGACTTGGCTTATTCCCTGAGAGAACTTGATGTTACCAGCGTACCGATAAATTTTCTCATTCCTATCGAAGGCACGCCTCTCTCGGCGGTAAATCAGCTCAATCCCCGTCGCTGTCTAAAAATTCTGAATCTGTTCCGCTTTATCTTACCCCAACAGGAAATTAGGATTGCTGGCGGTAGAGAAGTCCATTTGCGATCGCTCCAGGTAATGGGTTTATATCCTGCCAACTCCATCTTTGTCGGCGACTATCTCACCACGGTAGGACAGTCAGCCAGCAACGATCTGGCAATGATTCGCGATGCAGGCTTTGTGCTGGAAAATCCCGATGGTTCGGTATTGAAGACAGAAACAGCAGCAAATTTGAGAGTTGAGTTCAAGCAGTCGGCGCTGACTACTGATTAGAGCCTTAGTTTGGCAGAGTATCAGTTGTCATATTGGTTATCTACAAGTCCGACTAGCTACAGCTAGCTTCAGTTTCAGCCTGGCGCGTATCTGAATTAGTACGATATGCCGTTAAAACTATTTTGCCTGACTTAGTAACTCTGATCCCTCTGGCAGGCTGAATCTTACCTTGACTAGTCTCAATCGATGGGGCGATGGTTGATGTCGGACTTTGGCTGTCACCATCAACATAAACGTTGAGAGAGTTTAAGGGTAATTCTGGTGCGGGAGGAACGCCGCCTTTACCCAAAATATCCAAGCCACTGTTAGCCGCTGCTTCTCTGTTAGCATTACAAGCCTGAACGGTGGTTTCTGTTGGGGTATCGATGATGCCGTTGACAATTTCGATCAGTCCCTGAAGCGGATTAAAATCAATTGTTTCGATGTCGATGCCACCCTCCAAACCCGACACCTCAGAAGAAGCATTAATATCGTTGGTCAGGTCGCTCAAAGGGCGATCGCTAATTCCTAACACAGCATCAGCATTAATATTAATATTACCTCCCTCTCCCTGTTCGGCGCTGGCAATAATATCGTTATTACCACTGGGAAAGGCGACGATAAAACCAGTATCAATATTTAGGTTGCCACCGTTGGCATCACTCCTAGCTTCGGCAGAAATCAAACTACCATCTCGTAAAACAATTTCCTCTGCTACCTGTAAGTCGATGTTGGCAGCGTCTCCAGTGGTAGATTGAGTAGCAGCAGTAATTCGACCGCCACTTGCTACATCAATCGAATTAGCTTGAATGTTTATATTTCCTGGTTCTCCTGTTCCTGGGACTCTTAAACCTTCAATAGTCGGAAAATTACCAACACTGATAATTGCATTATCGCTGACGGTCAAATCTTGAGTAACAATATTTAGTTCGCCACCATTGCCATTCTCTTCAAGTGCAGCAGCAAGCAAAGCACTACTACCAGTCTCCGTCTCCCCCGTAATTAATACTGAATCAGTAGCACGAATGGTCAAATTGCCCGCATCTCCCTCACTAAGAGTCAAAGTGGAAATTTGCCCTCCGTTAGCAACAGTTAAATTTGCAGTTTCGATAGTTAAATCACCACCTACTCCCGCCGAACCATCAAAAACATTGGTCTGAATTAGAGAATCATTATTGACCTCAAGAGATTCGGCAGCACTAATAATCAGATCTCCCGCATTTCCTCCCGAACCCTGAAAAGAAGATGAGGAAACTAAAGCACCATTAGTTGCGGTAAATTGGGGGCTGTTAATTTCAATGATGCCACCATTCCTGATTGGAGCATCCGCAGGCTGTACCAATGATATTTCACTGGTGATGCTAGTTCGGAAGGGAGAATCTCCTTGACCATTAATTAAAACGCTTTCTGTGGCGGCGATACTAATATTTCCTGAATTTCCTCGACCACGTGTATCAGTAGTAATAAATCCTGGGGCGGTCAAATTAAATTGGTTGGCAGATATCGTTACATCTCCTGCATTTCCGACTGCATTCCTGCCAATTACGCTGCTCAGACCACTACTAATATCATCTACACCCAAACCAGAACCACCGATAGTTAGATCTTCTGTGGCAGCGATATTAATATTTCCCGCATCCCCTCGACCTCCTGACAAGGTACGTATTTGCGCCCCATTAAATAGAACCAGATTATTGGCAAAGACAGCTATGTCTCCTGCGTTGCCGACTGCATCAAAGCCAACACCACTATTGATTACGACACTAGCAGAGTTAAAACCGCTCGCATCATTGCCCACGAGGGTTATATCTCCTGTCGCAGTGATGTCAATATTTCCCGCATCACCAGAACCTGATGTACTGGTATCAATATCTCCTGCTAATGAAACAAGATTATTGGTTGAGATCGTTACGTCTCCAGCATTGCCGACTGCATTTTCGTTGACCCCACTATTCAAACCGCTAAAAAAACTGCTGGAAAAAGTAATAGTTCCGGCTTCTCTGTCAATCTGACTTCCCGAACCACTCGTAGAATCTTCTATAATTCCGTTAAAAGTTATATCTCCTCTGGCAGTAATATCTATATTTCCTGCATTCCCTAGGCTAGAGTTACTGGTATCGACTAAGCCACCACGAGAAGGAATTGAGGTGCTGTGGGTAGGTCACACCCAAGCGGTTAGTTATAGAAGACAGAACAATCTTCCTGACAAGAATGACTTAGCAGATGCGATGGCGATCGCTTGCTATGCCCATATTTATTATGGCAAACAAAGTTACTTTATCAATTTTGATTCGGCTAAACTCGCCAGAATTCGAGAGTTACACTTACAGCTAAAATCGCTGGCTAGATTTCAAAACCCATTCATTAATCGCGGAAAGCAACAGCTAGCCCGAGAGTTTCCCGAAGCTGTTAGCAAAAAGTCTTATCGGCAGAGTGACGGTCGCCGTCCCTTGTGGTGCTGGTTAGCTGGTCGAGATAGAAATCTTAAACAGCGTAGCTGGTATTGGGAAAAGCATTACTCAACTAGCATTGCGATTAAATATGGGATAGAAATTAGTCAGTTTACCCGCTGGATTGCTCAGACTATTGATGACATTGATATACAGCATCTAGAGATTGAGAAAGAACTGTTTGTTCTGGTCTACTCTCCAGAGTTTGAGAACTACAATTTAGTATTCGACCAATTTAACTTTGGTCTATCCTTCCGAGCCTTGCTGCTATCTCAGATATATCCGATTGAAAAGTTCGAGAGTATGGCAGCTTTCAAGAAACGCATTGGAGCAGCTAAGGATGAGTATGCCAGTGGAGATGTCAATCTACTTAAGAAGGGAGGATCTAAATTATGCCGTACCGAGTTCTACCTGTGGGTCACAACTGATATTGTCAGTTTAAAAAAACGTCCTCAGTCAGATGTAGGTCAGCTAATCGGCAACAAGTATGATGCTTGGGTCAGCCAGTTTGAAAGCGATACCGAACTACGTCAAAAACAGCTAGCAATCAAAACTCAATCGAAAGCTATCAAATCAATGCGGGCTATAGTTTCTGCTAATCTCAAGCCTTATGTTGATGGCAAGGAGCTAACTAGCCAACTGGCAATGATGGAAACCATGTTTAACGCTAGCTGGCAAACTAACGTTACTGTTGGCTCGTTGAACAAAAATCAGGTAAAGCGGAAGTTTGGAAAACTAATTATTGGCAAAACAACAGGTTATGCTGCTCGTTGGCTATACCGATTGTTATTAAAACACTGTATAAGTGACGAACAGTGAAGATAAATAGTATATTAAAGCGAAATAGGATTGGTAGATCTGAAACTGTCTCAATGGCTCAAGCAAAAACTGACTGGCAACAAGCATTTGATACCTGTAGGTTATTGATTAACAATAGGCAGTTTCGTCAATTGTCTGGACAAGGTGCCTGCCTGATTGTTTTTGCTCTTTTATGGTGGATGAACTGGAAACTATTTTTGGCTACCAGCGTCGGCATTGGCGCTATGTCCGCCTGCTATCTCGCGCAAAACTCTCATTGGCAAAATTACTGTCAGAGATGGCGTAAGTTTTTGGTCGGCTCTAATCGCCAGCTAACCTTGGCAGTCGGTGCAGGAGCATCAGGCGCTTTTTGTACCTACCTAGCTGCTTCCGTTTGGGCTGACGCCGATAACCAGTGGTTAGCCACAGGCAGCATTCTTCAAGGTTTTGTCAGTCTCATTACTTTGGCTATTTTACTCTCGTCTTTACGGAGCAGAAAAGCTAATTCTCTCGAAGCTAAATTAGATCGATTGCTAATTGATTTGAGCGATCGCCATTATTTAAAGCGTTTAGTCGCAATCCGCCAATTAACCCGTCTACTGGTGAGCAGTCGTCTGTCAGCAGAACACTATAGCCAATCGATTGAGTATTATCGTCTGATGCTATCAGAACCTCAGCCAGCCGTAATTAAAGATGCTTTATTGGAAAGTCTAGATATTCTGGGTGCAAAACAAGTTTTACCATCCTCAACCTTGATTAAAATTCCGCTTCAGCTACAGAAAAATCCCCAACGCATCTTCGATAACCATCCTTAAAAACCAGCTCGATTTAGAGAGATTATCTAGATTATTTTACTCACCAATATTTCAGCTACATTGACTGGGTAAGTTTTATTGCCAAGTATTTCTGCCACTTCTTTTAGCTTCTGGCATCTTGATTTGATCTAGACGTTCGCTTCTTAATGTCATTTTGATCTAAGTATTGCTACTTGCTGAAGTTTTGCATCCTCTCCCAACATAGCTCTAGGAGAATAAAAACTAAATATATCCTAAAAGGATAATTATGGTAAACATAGTTAGCTCAAACAAGGAGTATGATATCATCCGTAGCAAGACAAACTACATTTTTTTGATAATCGTAATTATTAATTACTAGCTATCAGCATATAAATAAATATTTAAAATGAACGGATTAGTCAAACCGATTTTTTTCAATCCTCTCAGGCACGTATATAAATTATTAACTGAACCAAATTATCTAAGCTATAACAAGCTGTTTTCTCAGCTCAGTCACTATAAAAGATATCAAGAATGTCAGGCAGGGATAAACCAGATTAAGCTATTGATTCCCGATGCCGCCTCATTTCTGGCTGCGTATGATGAGATTTTTTGTCGGCAAATTTATCAGTTCAAAGCTAACAATAATAGTCCAAAAATACTGGATCTAGGAGCAAATGTTGGTCTTAGCGTAATTTATTTTAAACAACTATATCCTGAAGCTGAAATCGTCGCGGTCGAAGCAGATCCCAAGATTTTTGCCTACTTAGAAAATAATATTGGTCTGCATAAATATACCAAGGTAGAACTAATCAATAAGGCAGTATGGCATGAGAATTGTTTACTTCATTTTGCTTCTGAAGGAGCTGATGCTGGTCAGGTGAACGGTAATACCCATAATCAAGATACGGTAGAGGTAGAGGCGATCGATGTTGCCGAGCTGTTGTCCAGTCAGCAGTTTGACCTGATCAAAATGGATATCGAAGGAGCGGAAGAATTTGTTCTACCACGCTGTCAAGGTTTGCTCGATTCTGTTCAACACTTTTTTATTGAATACCACTCTAGAGTAGGACACAAGCAAAATCTTGATCGGATTTTAAGCCTTTTATCCCAAGAAGGTTTTCGATTCTATATGGAGAATCCTTGCGAGCAGCCGACTCCTTTTCTGGGGCTGAATTCTTATGCTGGGTTTGATTTTCAACTCAATATTTATGCCTGGAGAGAAACAGAGTTGATCTGAAAATAGAAAATTATTTTGCTGCTCGATAATTGCTAGTCCTAATTTCTGTATAGTTATAAGTAATATTGAGTTTAGTTAAGTAATAAGAATATGAGTATCAGATCTTCCCTAGAGCCGATCGCCAACTGGTTTAGTAGTTTGGGAACGCCAGAACCGATAGTTCACTGGGGACATCCTGTGATGATGGGGACAGTGGTGTTTGCCATGGGTAGTGCTGTGGCGTTAGCAGGATGGCGTGGTAGAACCTTAGCAACGACCAATACAGAAGTGGCAATTAAAAATAAAGCCGATCACCGCAAGATTGCTCCCTTGATGTATCTCTTTTTAGTCTTGGGCTACACAGGAGGCGTACTTTCTTTAGTGATGCAGGGACAGCCAATCTTTGAGAGTCCACATTTCCTGACGGGAACAGTTGTCATTGCCTTATTGACGATTAATGCCCTGATCGCGGCGACTGGATTTATCGGTAACAAAGCTACTGCCAGAACAGTACATGCATATGTCGGTAGTGCTGCACTGTTGATTATGGTGGCTCATGCTGTACTGGGTTTGAATTTGGGTTTATCAATCTAAGAGAATTTGGCTCTATTTTTTTGGTATCCTTGCTTCGACTGAAGTTTTTTGGCTTGATAGTTTAGCTTTGGGGTATCAGTTAGGGGATATTAACCGTCTTGGCGCAGCAGCTGCAACTTCTGCAGGACATATTGATACAAAGCCTGGTTATTTTGCTCCTGGAACAATTTTGCTGCCTGCTCTAAGTTTTTGATTGCCTGGGCTGTTTCTCCCAGAACTTGATGTACTAGCCCCAAATTGCCATAGGCCTCAGCATAGTTAGGTTTGAGCCTGATTGCCTGCTGGTGGTCGGCGATCGCCCGACGATATTCTTTTACTTTATTATGAGCTACAGCGCGATTGTAGTAAGCTTCAGCATAGTTAGGATTAAGGGCAATAGCCTGAGAAAAATCAGCGATCGCCTTAGACAATTTCTCCGCCGCTAAATAAGTTGTGCCGCGATTGTAGTAGGTAGGGGCATGGCGCGGATTGGATTTGATAACGCGGCTGTAGTCGGCAAGCGCCTGGGGATAGGCTTTGGTTTTGTGATAGACGTTGGCGCGATTATAATATGCTTCTAAATCTTCGGGATTGAGGCTCAGGGCGCTATTGTAGTCAGCAAGAGCCAAGGTATACTGTTGTAGCTTGTTGTAGGTGTTGCCTCGGTTATAGTATGCCGCTTCATCATGAGGCTGAAGCTGAATTACGGCTGTATAGTCGGCAATCGCCTCTTGGTACTGTTTTAATTTGTTATGAACTATGGCACGGTTGTAGTAAGCATCAGCGTAGTTAGGATTGAGCTTGAGCGCTGTATTAAAATCGGCGATCGCCTCTGGATATTGCTTCAACTCCTGGTAAACAGTACCCCGATTAAAATAGGCTTTGGCATAGTTAGGACAAAGCTCAATCGCGGTAGTATAGTCAGCAATTGCCGAGCTATAATTCTGTAACTGTCCGTAGCCATAGCCACGAAACATATATGCCAGAGCATTTTGCGGCTCTAGCTCAAGAATCCTGTTGAGATCTTGAATACCAGCATCATAATCGTCTAAAGCATAGTACAGCTCACTTCTTCTATAGTAGGCATCAATGCCAGTCGGGTTTTGCTGTAGTTCTTGATTTAAATCATTCAGTGCCTCTTGATAATCTGACGATTCCCATTCCTTAGCCATATACTTAACAAATAAATTTATTCATCAATTGCCAACTACACCGTAGCTGTTATCTCACCGATATAGTTACTAATATCTTGATCAGTTTGTTATTTTCTTGATCGCCTCTAAAGCTTGCTGTACCAATAAAATTTTTCCTTGTTTTTGAAACAGATCCCTGGCTAAAGTTAAATCTTTGAGAGACTTAGGCTTATTTTCCACCAAATAGTAGGCTACGCCACGATTGTAATAAGCATCGGCATAATTGGGATCGAAAAAAATTGCTTGAGTGTAATCGGCGATCGCCTGTCGGTATTTTTTGAGGCGCTGATGGGCTATCCCACGGTTGTTGTAAACCGTTGGCGATTGAGACTTGGCGGTTAAAGCTAAATTGTAATCGTCAATCGCCCGACGATATTCTCCTACAGAACTATAGGTAATACCTCGATTATAATAAGCCTGATTGTAATTAGGCTCTAATTCAATACATTGACTATAGTCGGCGATCGCTAGTTGATACTGTTGCCGAAAATTATAGGCGTTGGCGCGATGATAATAATTATCAGGGTTTTGCGGTTCGCATTTGGTGGCTTGGGTATAGTCGGCGATCGCTCCCTGAAAATCTTTGAGCTTACCGCAGACATAGCCGCGATCTTGATAGGCAGAGCATAATCTGGGCTTAAGATGAATCACCTCTCCATAGCTAGCTTTGGCATTACTGTAGTCTCCTAGCTGACGATAAGCATGCCCTTGATGGTAGATAGATTGCCAATCTTGAGGATCGAGCAAAATTGCCTGGCTATAGTCGATAATGGCGTGATGATAATTTTCTAGCTCAAAATGAGCTTTTCCTCGGTGCTTATATGCCTGAGCATGATCGGGGTTGAGATAAATTACCTGAGTAAAATCATCAATAGCCAGATCTTGACTTTTGAGATGCTGATAGATTTTACCGCGATGGTGATAGGCTTTAAAATTCTCTGGTTCGAGACGAATTACTTGGGTAAAGTCAGCTATGGCAAGATGATATTTTTCCAATAAACGATGAATGCATGCCAGATTAAAGTACGCCTGAGCATAGCATGGATCTAGCTCGATTGCGCGATCAAGATCGGCGATCGCCAAATCATATTTTTGGAGCATACCATAGGCATAACCGCGACTGCGATAGGCTCTTGGTAAGAAGGGGTTGAGTCGGATCGCCTTAGTGTAGTCAGCAATTTCCCGCTCGTAATCCTTTAGCTCCCCATAAGTATAGCCCCGAATCAGATAGGTCTTAACATTGCCTGGCTCTAGGTTGAGCGCCGCCTCAAAGTCCCGTAACGCTGCGGCATAGTCCTTGAGCTTGAGATTAGTCCGCCCTCGTTGATAATAAGTCACTACGAGATGGCGATTGAATTCTGTCAGTTCGCGGTCATAATTTTGAGATTTTGCTTTGCTTTGCTGCTCCACTTGCGTCACTCTAAACACTTTGGTTGATAAACTAATCGCTAACGCAAATATTCTATAATTTTGCCACAATAGCTATCAAATGAGATAAAAACTTAGCCAAATTTGATTTATTAGTTAATAATTAACTCTACCCTACGGTAGATAAATCTGCTATTTTTGCCCATCGCCCCAAAATTTTGCTGCCTAACTATTTTATGTTTAACTTTATGCTGAAGCCTAGCTGTTGAGATAGAATAAATGGACAATTTTGGCATTATTCTACTCTGGTATTATTCCTGACATCATCTGTGTACCTAGCGCCCAAGGGAATGTACATCAGCCTAAAACAGATCTTGGCGATCTTTGATTAATCTAATCTTGTTCGGGAGTAGCCTGTACCGTTCCCAACTGCTGTCTGACATCATCGATCGCCAAATTTAGCTGGGCAATTTTATCTTCTAAACCATGACGAGCTAGTTCAATACTTTCTTCAGCATTAAAACTCGGTTCACTACCATTTTGCAGTTTTGAGCTATTAGTATTGGGCGTGCCTGAAATTTGTTTTTCTTTGCGGGTAGCCAAAACTGTACCCAAAATCCCTCCGACTACGCCACCAATGACAGAACCCAAGACAAATCCAGTTCCAAAACCATTTTGTTGACCCATGATAATTAAACTTGTTGATAATGCTTACAATAGACTTCTACGTGCCGAAAGCGCGATCGCCTGCATCCCCTAAACCTGGAACAATATACCCTTTACTGTTCAGTCCCTCATCAATAATAGCGGTATAAATTTCTAGTCCTGGATAATTTTCGCTCAACTGTCTGAGGGCAGGAGGAGCCGCCACAATCGAAATGATTCTAACTAGCTCTGGTTTCACCCCTCGACTAGTAACCTCCTTCATTGCCATCATAATCGATCCTCCTGTAGCTAGCATGGGTTCGAGGATGACTATGCGCGTATCATCGGCAAATTGTTCGGGTAGCTTATTCAGGTAGCAGACGGGTTCGAGAGACGATTCATCCCGCGCCAAACCTAAATGATAGGTTGAGGCAAGAGGCACTACCTTCTGTACTTCTTCCACTAAAGCCAAACCAGCTCTGAGAATAGGCACGATCGCTATGGGAACTTCGGGATTAATAAACGTTCCTGGACATTGAGTCAGAGGAGTCTGTACCTGAGTCTCGACAGTTGGGAGCCAGTTTCTCACTGCCTCGTAGGTTAGCCAGCGTCCCAATTCGGCGATCGCGCTCTTAAACAATACCGACGGCGTATTCGCATCACGAGCCACAGACAGCCAATGCTTAATCAACGGATGTTCGGGAACATAGACACGTAATTGTAAAGTCATATTGGCTAGTTAGTCTAATAGTGACAAAAAGAAGCGAACCAGGTGCGAAAACAATCTTACACGATCTCTCCCGATCCGCATAACAATTAAGGTTTAGAGAACCATTAAGCAGTTGATGATGTCTGCTATTTTCTTACCTCGACCTAATTGACAGACAGCTATAGTTTGGCGCTGCTAATGCTGCCATTAGAATTGTTAGTCTCTGATAAATTGGTTAAGCCCTGAGTGCTATCAAAATTATTTTGGCTTTCATACTGAGCATTACCCTTCTCAAAGTAATTCTTACCATAGCGACCATGATAAGAATAACGGTCAAATTCACTAGGCTTAACCCCATTGACCACCATCCCCAAAATCTTTTGCCCTGTAGTTGCCAGAGCCTCTTGAGCCAATTCCGCACTTTCCTGCTCGACAACTCCTGGTCGAGTAACAAATAAAATACCGTCTACTAGCTTACTAATCGTCAGAACATCAGCCGTCACGGGTAGCGGCGGTGCATCAATCAAAATCAGATCGTAATCTCGACGAGAACGACCGATAAAGTCGCTCATTGCGGGAGAATCAAGGATAGCGAGGGGATTTGATTCGACGATGCCGCTTGTCAAAAGATCTAGCTTAGGCATCGGCTGTTTGATAATCGACGGAGGATTGATATTATCCGTAACAATATCTTTTAATCCCTGACGGTTGTCTACTCCCCACAGGCGATGTTGTGAAGAACGACGCAGATCGCCATCGACCAATAATACGCTCCGCCCTAACTGAGAAATAGCTGCGGCTAAGTTGGCAGTCACGGTAGATTTGCCTTCTTCGGGAACCGAGCTAGTCACCAAAATCACCTTGGGCGGTTTGTCGCTAGTCAAAAACTTCAGGTTTGCCTGAATCATACGATAAACTTCGCTAGAGAAAGAATCTGGCTCATCTCGCGTGATAATCTGACCCTGATAGGCTGGGGGTTCTAGACGAGTAATGCCCACGGTTTGATATGGAAATTTCTTCTTAATTTCTACTAAAGACTGAATCGAACGATCCTGCATCTCTAAGAGAACAATGGATAAATTAGCCAGAAATGCTCCCAAGACTAATCCTAAAGCCAACAACACTGTCCTGCCTGAACTACCCTTTTCGGGAACGGAGGCATATTCAACTACGTCGGCATTACCACTATCGCTACTCGCAGCCAGAGTAACTTTAGATAGGTTGTCTAGTAAAGTTTCATAGGTCTTGCCCGCTGATTCAGCCTGACGTACCAACTGGCGGTCTTTTTGCTCTAGTTGAGGTAGAACCTTTGCTCTTGCTAGTAGTCTTTGCTGAGATTGATATAAAGCTGCCACCTGGCGTTGCAGACTCAGTTCCTCAATTTTGAAGCTAATAAACTTTTCTAGCTGATTTTCTTTGGTACCGTTTTCATTTCGCAATAAACCCTGGGAGACATTGACTCCCTCACCGACATTCACCGCAATCAAATTACGAAGCTGCTGAGTTAAGGCATTTTTCTTTTCACTTAAGCTGGCAATAACTGGATGACCATCATTGAAACGTTGACGCTCTGTTGCTAGGTCGGACTCAGTTTGAGCTAGCTGATCGAGGATACTTTGTACTTCGGGATAAGAGCCAAGCTGATTCGCTCTCACTGCCTGCTGCAAGTTTAGACCTAGCTGACTCTGAAGCGCGCCAGATTGAGCCTGCATACCCTGCAATTGTGAACCAGTCACCGTAATTTCTCGGTTAATTGCCCCCAGGTCTGCTACAAGATTTTTCTTTTCTTCCGCCAGATCGACAATATTATTTTCGGTTCTGAAGTTGGAAATCTCCTCTTCAACGCTTTTGACCTTTGCTTCGACCGTCGGAATTTCTTGATCTAAAAACGCCTTAGCTGCACCTGGATCTTTTTGATTTCCTTCGATTTGCTCTTGTTTATATACGTCCATCAACGTATTAACTATCTTTGAAGCCATTTCGGGGTCGGCGTGCTTATAGCTAATCGCGACGACATCAGTCCCGCCCACAACTTCTGCCGTTAATTTCTTTCTGAAGTCTTTGACCTTGAGGGGATCGCCATCATTATCGGTTAACTTTTGACGATCTATGACTTCTTGAACTACAGGTTCTGATTCTAAGATTTGGATTTGAGTAGTTAGAGGTGTCTGATCATTTACTAACGCATTTAAAGCACCCGCATCGCCGCCAATCTCTTCTAGATTGCCAACCGCACTATTCTGTTTGAAAAGCAGTTTTCCTTCTGCCTGATATGTTTTTCTCTGCAACAAACTGAGTGCTCCAGTTACCCCCAAAGTCAAAAGGAATATTGCTAAAGCTGGTTTCCAGCGTCTTTTTACCTTAACTAGATATTCGCTTAAACTCACATCTAAAGAATCTCTAGAAGATGCTGCTGATGTAGAGGAATTACTTGTATACTGCTCGTTGGAGTTATTACTCAACATATTTCGGTTAGGGAATTTTAATTTATATAGTGTTACGATGACTTTTTAAATTATTACAACAGTTATATCAGTATTTATACTAATAAAGGAACTTAAAATCTATCATTTACTACAGATTTTGCTGTTTTCATCGTTATAATTTTTGGAATAGTAAGTTTCAACCGCTAATTAATCTAAAACTTCGGTAATTTATTTGATTTCATCTTACGCTTATCTCCTGGTTTTTCACGGTAGTCGAGACTGTCGAACTCAAACTGCCGCCTTAAATCTCAGGGATTTATTGCTTGACCAATATCAGTCCAACAATATACTAACTCAGCATAATTACTTAGAGAAGAGAGACCAGAATTTTGAGTCGTTGTTGACAGCAAAACCGACAGTAGTTCCTAACTCCTTATCTACTCCTTTGATTGAGGTTGCGGCATTAGAGTTAGCTCCACAATCTTTATGTGAAAGTTTGGTGAACTTTGCTCACCTGGTAAATTCTCAAGGATTGAAGCAGATTAAGGTAGTACCTTTGTTCTTGGCTCCAGGAGTTCATGTTTGCTCAGACATTCCTGCCGAAATTGCTCTAGCCACAAACCAACTCGATCGCCAAGTAATTATTGAATTATCACCATATTTAGGTAAATATTCGGGAATAGTAAATCTGTTGACTCGTCGTTTCGCAGAATTATCTGCCAAAACGCGCATATTAATTGCTCACGGCAGCAAATCGCCCCTCGTTGCCGATTATTATCAGACATTAGGCTCTAAGTTGAATACGGATGTTGCCTATTGGTCTACTGAGCCTCGATTTATCGAGCAGATTGAAACCAAAATAGCTGCGGGTAGCCAAGAAATAGCGCTGCTGCCCTATTTTTTATTTCCTGGCAAAATTACTCAGGCGATCGCCAGAAAAATCAGCGAGCTACAGCAAAAATATCCACATGTAGAGCTAAGACTGGGTCAACCCCTAGGCGCAACCGCAGCTCTAGCCGAATTAATTGCGCGAGAAGTTTGAATTATGGAGCAATCAAGATATATAGGCAAAGTCTATCTGGTTGGTGCTGGTCCAGGAGATCCAGGTTTGCTTACGGTGAAGGGGAAAACCCTCCTCGAACACGCTGATGTGGTGATTTATGATGCTCTGGTCAGTCCCGAAATCATGGCAATTATTCCTGCTGCCGCTGAAAAAATCAACGCGGGGAAGCGTAAAGATCGACATTCTCTGCCCCAGACACAAACCACAGAGTTATTGCGAGCTAAAGCCGAAAGTAACGCCGTTGTCGTTAGGCTGAAAGGGGGCGATCCCTTTGTTTTTGGTCGGGGTGGTGAAGAAATGGCTGATTTGGTTCGGGCAGGGGTAGAGGTAGAAGTGGTGCCTGGTATTACCTCTGGTATCGCTGCTCCCGCCTATGCAGGAATCCCTGTTACCCATCGTCTTTATAACTCTTCTGTTACCTTTGTTACGGGACACGAAGCAACAGAAAAATATCGTCCAGAAGTCAACTGGCAGGCGATCGCCCAGGGCTCAGAAACGATTGTGATCTATATGGGCGTACACAATTTGCCCCGCATCATTCCCCAGTTAATCGCTGGCGGCATGACCGCAGATACCCCCGTCGCCCTGATTCGTTGGGGGACTAGACCCGATCAAGAGCAGTTGGTTGGCACCTTGGGTACAATTATCGAGCAAATTACGCAAACAGAATTTGCCGCCCCAGCGATCGCCGTGATTGGTCAAGTAGTGGATTTGCGATCGCTATTGATCCCTCAGCAACTGATCCCACAGAAACAATAAGACTAAGGAGCGATTAACTAACTCCTGCACCCTTGCTCCTGCCCCCCCCAAAAACTTTTCCCGCAATTAGGTCTATTAAATGAGATGATATCTACTATTATCGGGGCGCAAATAGTTTGCTTGAGTATAATTGCTTAGATCTGCTTATAGGGAAATCCTAGTATAATACATAATTACTGATTCAAGACCATTTATTAATCATTTAGTCTTCATTAACCAGATCTAGACAGATCGTACTTATGGGTTTTGCAGAATTATCAATTGCCGATATTGCTGCTGAATACAGCCTAGACAACCAGATTGTATTTGAGCTTGGCGATCGCTTTAAAATTAAGTATAAAACGAGCGCATTTATTGAGCATCGGTAGGTGCTGAGGCAATAATCAGGGAAATTTTGGCTCATTAGCCAGCGGTATTAGTTCTCAAGCTAATTAGAGAAAACAAGACTTAACGTTGATGTTTTTGAAAGATCCAGAGGGATAAGATTGTTTACTGTTTAAAATTACCGTTGAGTATTCTGTCAAAATAAATAGCTGAAGATTATGTATAGAGCGTGCGTCGAGCATTGCACCCGATTAGAGATTATACCTTTGTCTAACAGAGGAACTTAACTCTGGACGTAATTCAAATTCAAATTTTGAGGAGAACAATGTTAAAGCGATTTTTATTTGCTGCTGTAGCTGCCTTATTTTTGGCAATTCAATTTAATATCACTAGCGTCAATGCGGTTGAACTAGATGAAAGTATCCGTACTGTTCCCCTTAATGACCAGGGAGAACAAATAACCTTGAGTCTCAAGCAGGTAAAGCAGGGGCAAAAAGTATTTGTCGATAGCTGTACTTACTGCCACAAAGGTGGAGCAACCAAGACTAATCCTAACGTTAACTTGGGCTTGACGGCTCTGTCTAATGCTTATCCCGCTAGAGACAATGTGGAAGGAATTGTGGACTATCTCAAAAACCCTACTACCTATGACGGGGAAAGAGATATCTATGAATTTCATCCCAATACTACTCGTTCGGATCTTTATCCGATGATGCGTAATCTAACCGAAGAAGATTTAGAAGCTGTGGCGGGACACATTCTGATCCAGCCTGAAATTCGTGGCATCCTTTGGGGTGGCGGTAAGGTTTACAACTAGAATTGGCGGTTTAAAATTTCAGACATATATTTAGATAGGAGATTTAAGTTAGCAGCTTGAATCTCCTCTTTTTTTGAGAAGTTTCCGCAGCTACAAACCTGTCTCCCGCATTGCCTCTAAATAGTCGATCGCCGCCTGGAGTTTATTCTCGTAAGAGTAGGAAAATTCTTCAAACCATCTGCCTTCTTCCGAGCGAGGATTTAATTCTTCGAGCCATTTTTTAGCATCTTCCCTCAAGGCTGCTTGGCGCCGCTTATTTCTTAATTCCTCGCGCTTTTGAAGTTCAACTAATTCTTGCTGGCGGCGTTTTGCTTCTGCCTGTTCTGCTGCTGCTTGACGCTCAATTTCCGCTTGTTTTGCTGCTGCTTGACGCTTGATCTCTGCCCGCTTCTGTTCTCGTTTGTGAGCCTGCCGACGATAGTCAGTATCGATCAGAGCATTAAGCAGCTGACGGGCTTTGGCTATTTCTCTGGCTGTTGCTGGGGGTTCTCCTGGGGTCGGTGAGTTAGATGATTCAATCGCTCTGCTGTTTGGTCTACCTCTTCCCGATTCTAACTCTTGGCGCAGTTCCGCCAACATTTGCTCCATTGGTTTAGAGGATTGTTGGGGTGGTGATTTTCTCGCGGCTTGATTGACTTTTGACTCAGGCTCAAACTCTGATTTCAATTGAGCCAGTAGATCATCCATATTTTTATCTGACACCGATACCACCCCGAAACCGATCTAGAATATTTGTTTTATAGTTCCTCTTTATATTATGAATTATGCCGCTGCCAAAGTGTCTGCTAGAGGTTTCCAATTTACATAGCGATCGCCACCCATTTCTAAGACAATTTTTAGTTTTGGTTCTTCTTGGGTCAAATTAATCAAGTATTGAATTTCTTGGCGGGAAAGAATCTGCCCTTCCATAATCCAAATTGCCAATCCTTTGGCGCTCGCTGGCAAAGAATTTAATTCGTAGGTAGCAATCGGCGGAACGTAGTAAATATCACCCACACTGGCATCCTGACCGATTGTCTTCTTGCCCAAATGAGGTGGACGTACTCCATGTACTTTAGTCAGATAAGCGGCTAAATCTCCCAATCCCCTGGCGGTGATATTGATTGTATGATAGCCAGAAGCGCGCAAACGCCGCTGATAACGCCCTTCTGCACCTCCTTCTAGGGGCATATAGAGTCCTAAAGCCCCAGCTTTTTCGAGAGCGCGAATGAATGATTTTCCCGTGGTAATTAGCGGCATACCCTATATGTAATAAGTATTAATTTATCTAAAATTATATTGTAAGTGGTTCAATCAAGATTTAATCGAGCAAAATAAAATCCTCCTGGCAATTATGCGAGAAGGATGGCAATAGTTGAGCGGCAAGCAGTAGAGCCTCTGTCTACTGAACCTGGGTCGAATTGACGGATGCTCCCATGTACTCTAAGAGAACTGTTTGATCTTTAGTTAACTTTGTTCCTGGAGGAGGGGATTGCCGAATTACTTCTCCCACATTTCTGTTTTGAGCATATACTTCGTTAGAACCCAAGTTTATCCCCATTCCTAAGAGATAATCTTCTGCGGCATCTATTTCGGAACCGATTAGGTCGGGCATAATCATTTCGGCAGAGTCGGTGGCGCGACGACGAATATTTTTCGCGGGTGCAGGTTCCAAATTCAGTGAGGGGGAATTGTTCCAGTAACCCAAGGGAAGAGAAAGATAGTTGAGTTGGCGATCAAAACACTGAATTAGCTGATTCTGAGGATTGACCCAATAGTTAACACAGTCTACTTCAGCAGCATGAGCCGAGGTGAAATTAACGGTCTGAGCCGCGCCTAAAGCGAACAGACTCGCCGTGACTAAAAAAGTTTTATTCATAAAATTACCAATCCCAAAAATTTGCTTGAATCGTTAAATCTGAGTCTTTAAATCCTAAGTCTTGGCTGGGATTGTTGCTGTGATCCAGGTATTGGGGGGTATTAGTCTGGCAAGAGATAAATCACTCTGCTCTTAATCTGCTAGTTCGGTTTCAGAATTAAGCTCGATTATGCGCTGAATTAAACTCGAAATATATTCAGCTCGGTTCATAATCATGAAATGCCCGCCTCGGCTCACGCTAAAATCTTCACGGACATACCGATAGGGAAAAATGCGATCGCTTTCACCATGGATATGGAAGACATTGGGGGGAATTAGTTCGTTTTTCCAAGTCACCACCTGATGAATTGCCCATTTCATAAATTTGGCGTTGGTATCATACAAAATTGCCCGCAACAATTTTCGCTCATCGCCAGTTTCTAGACTAAAAAACCAGCTAGCAATAAACTGTCCTATCCAGAGCATAAATTTGGCAGGGAACAGCAGATAAATCGGCAGCCAGCGAAAAATCTGAAAATAAAAGGGAATTTCTTGCTGATTCTTAGTACTAGAAATTAAGATTACTTTCTCCGTAGCGATATGTTTGGACATCTCCACCGCGACAATACCCCCAAAAGACAAGCCAATTAAGATCGGACACTCAGACTTTATTTGGGTCGTCAATCGTTTGGTATACTCAGCTATAGTTTCCTGGGGTTCGGGTTCGACCCATTTGATGTGTACTGGCTGATAACCCTGAAACTTAAGCTTTTGAAATACTCGTTCGTCGGCTCCCAAACCGCTGACGCAGTAAATATCCTTGAGAGAGTTTTCGATTTTTTCGGTTAAAGGTGGTTGAATATTTTCTGTTGATTCAGTGCGTTCCATAATGTTTTAGGGCAATCTTTAAATTAGCCAGCAGAATCCACGGCTAATCGAGGAGATCCACGAGCAGGATATTTGATAACTGAGCTAGCTCTAAGTTAGAAAGAATTGGCGAATTTAGCGATAGCCAAACGGCATATAATTTGAGGATAATCGTAAGTTAAAGTAGTTTGTACGACTGTGTCGCTGCTGACAAAAGAATATGAAAACCCCCCACAGTGGCTACCATGGTCAGCAAATAACTAGTCGGTATTTTGAAGGCTGGTATTTACGCTTGACCTTGCCAGAGATATCTCAGACTTTTGCTTTCATGTATTCGATCGAAGATCCCTCTGGCGATCAACTTTATAGCGGTGGCGCAGTGCAGATATTGGGGGTAGACGAGGTTTATCTCTGTCGTTCCCTACCCGATGTACAGAATTTTTTCGCAGAGGAAAATGAGCTAAGTTTTGGACATTGGGGTAGAACAAAGCTCCCGCTAGAGCCTCAGCTACTAACTCCTGACAAATTTGCGGCACACGTCAGCGAAGGATATCAGGTTACCGCAAATCTCAACCAAGGGTGTATCTATAATCCTGTGAGAAACGAATATTGTCGCTGGGAGTATCAGATTGAGCCTGTCTATGGCTGGGGTAACGTGGGACAACCGCAGCAATCATCTGCGGGATGGCTATCATATCTCCCCATATTTGAACCAGGCTGGCAAATCACTATGGCTCACGGCTGGGCAACAGGCTGGGTCGAATGGTACGGCAAGCGATACCACTTTATTAATGCACCAGCCTATAGCGAGAAGAACTGGGGTGGTTCTTTTCCGCAAAAGTGGTTTTGGCTCAACTGCAACAGTTTTCAGAATGCCAGTGATTTAGCAATAACAGCAGGCGGCGGAATCAGACAGGTATTGTGGTGGACGGAAGAAGTGTGCTTGATTGGTATTCACTATCAGGGGAAATTTTACGAGTTTGCCCCATGGAATTCTCAGGTAAGCTGGCAAATTGCACCCTGGGGTCAATGGCAACTTCAGGCAAAATCGGCGCAGTATTTAATAACTTTAACTGGGGCAACGGATCTGCCTGGTACTTACGTCCGCACCCCAACGGTAAAGGGTTTACTGTTTAACTGCCGAGATACTACTCAAGGAAAGCTCAAGCTAGTGCTATCTGACCATGCTGGCAACAATATTGTGACAGCGACCAGCGTATTGGCGGGGTTAGAAACTGGTGGTTCGGGTTGGGAAGAAACCTGGACTGTTGGTAATTGAATACAGCGATAAAAAAGGAAAGCATCTTCACTGTTCGGTGCTACATAACCTGATCATCTCGGCTCCTAATAAGATATGGCAAGAAAAAAGCCGAGGATTAGCTCGGCTAAAATACAACATTAATAATCTAGTAGGTGTGAGGACTAGTTATTAAGATGATGTCTTTATCATTATGAAATAAAATGGCAATAATTCGATTAAGGCTAGCTTAAGACCAATTAACCTGCTATTTACAGCTGATATTTGTTGATTGTGGTCAAACCCTTTTTACCTTCAGCACCTACACCAAACCAATATTATTAATTAAAGCTAGCTTGGGCAGTCGCGATTTTCTTGACGGGCAAAAAAACATCATTGCTAAATCTTAAAAAATCGATCACAAGCTAAAATTCAGCAAATATCAGTATTTGCCCTGATGACATATTCGAGATTATTTGGCGCTGATACTTAAATTTATAATTTGTATTCACAAAAAATATTAAATTATTTTTTCAGGGTTGATGCAGCTAAAAATGTAATTTTTTTTACCTAAAAACTAATCTTTCTGGGTATTTATAATTAATGGTTTGTGACTAATAAAATCAGAAATTAGTAATTATATTTAAGTTAAATTGACTAGCTATTAATTAGCTCTGTGATGTTCGTTGAAGTTCTGAATAATATAGGATATAACAGCAGGTGTGTGACTTGAAACATTGCCAATGATTGATTTGAGTAATAAACAAAATATCTAGTTCAAATCTAATTAGATCTAGTTTAAAATCTCAAATATAAAAGATACAAATGTTTCCTTAAATTACTTTTGCTGCTAAGCATATCTATATCTGTTGCTATGAATTTATGCGTATATTAACTATTGTTTGTTCTACCCTACTATTCTTACCTTTACTAAATTCAAATGTTCTGGCTAATCCGCTTAACCAGACTGAATCAAATCCCGAATCTTCTATAGTAGAAAAATCGCAATCATCTCCTCGCGAGGGTGCTTTTACGGCTAACAATTCTTGGAGCAGCTCAGAAGATGAAAATTTAGAAGATGTCAAATTTCAACTACAGGAGATTAGCGATCGCAACTTTACTCCAAGTCGCGGCGTACCTTCATTGACGATCTCCAATCCGTTTGGCTTTGGCGCAGATCGCGGCTTTTATAGCGGTCTAAGTTATCAAGTCGATACCCGTGGAGGGCTAGATGGCGAAAATGATGGTGATGCTACCTGGGGGTTTGGCGTTGGTCTAGGTAATGCTCAAAAGTTGGTCGGTGCCGAACTAAGCTATAACCTAGCTAGTTTTGGACAGAATGGGCGCGATTTTGGTTCAGGGGGATTCAATCTCAAGCTACACCGTAAAATTGCCGATGGCTGGGGTGTAGCCGCTGGCTGGAATAGCTTCTTGTCGATTGGTGATGATAATGATTTAGATGATTCCCTTTATCTCGCCACTACCAAAATCTTTAGAACCAGAGAAAACGTCAATTCTGCTTTTAGCCGTGTCGGTGCAACAGTTGGGGTTGGTAACGGTCAATTCCGCACCGAAGACGATATCAACAACGACAACGAAAGCGTAAATGTTTTTGGTAGTTTAGCCCTGCGGGTTGTCCGTCCCGTAAGCTTTGTGGCTGAATGGTCTGGGCAAGATTTGGGCATGGGAGTCTCTGTATCTCCTTTTCGTACTGTTCCCCTAACAGTCAACTTGAGCGCCAGAGACATTGTTGGTGCTGGAGATGGCGCTCGTTTTGTCGTGGGAGTCGGTTCGTCATTCTAATTTATAGACACATCTGGTAAAGATTATTGAGATTATTAGGAAGCTTACAATGTACGATAAAAAACTGATCTGGCTGGGTTCTCTAGTCACAGCCGCAATTATTACCTCAAACTCAGCCGTAGCTCAAACAAATCAGTCCGATACTTCGGGAGGTCAAACTTTTAGCTCTCCCACACAGCAAATTGACAGCAAAAATGGCAATGGTATCCCTCCTACTACCCAGTTCGATCCAGCTACGGGAGAAGTAATTGGTGGTGGACTTGATAATCCAGTCCAGTTGAATAACCCTACTGGCGACAACTCGGATCAAGCTGGTGAAGTTGCTAGTGAGCTTAATCTTGGCTGTGCGGAAAATTCCTGTGCCGAAAGTGGCGCTCAACCCAGACAGGTTACGCTCAATGAAGTAGCCGAAGCTTTGGATGCTGGTTTGAAACAGTCTTTGGATAATTTAGCCGCAGCCGAAAACAATGCCCAGTTAGCCGATGCTGGTCCAAGAAGGATTGCGAGAAGAAGCGCCGTAAGCAACCAAGATGCGAGAGCCTGTGTCAATCCTGTTTTTGAAGCACGAGATCTGGTGGAAAGACAGCTTGCAGAATCAGAAAAATTCATCGAGCAGGTAAATCAAATCGAACCGCAAAAAAATATTTGGTAATTAGGAGGAATATTATGAAGCGATCGCTAACTAGAGTAAAATTCTTTTCAGGCAAAGCACTTGGTATTTCTCTGGGGGCATTGGGCATCCTCAATGTGCTAGGTTCTGCTGCATTGGCTGATGTAGTCGGGAATCAGGGGATTCAATTCAGTGAAGATACGATTGTTGAATTTGAATTTATTGAGTCCCATGGTGCATACCAGTCTACCTTCGGAGTGATCGATCTCGATTCTTGTCAGACTAACCCTGCGGGAATCATCGATTTTGATTCTTGTGCCAAAACACCTCTGCTGTCTGAGGTCAAAGCTTCGGACAAGTTTGATACGGTGTATCGTCGTTCTACTTACGAAACCGATCTTCAGGAGGCTCGCAATAATGACTTTTTGGGTACTCCAGGGGATACAGTTCCCGACTTTGAACAGGAATTTATTTTTGAAGGCAGCAAACGCTATGCTTTTTATCTGGAGTCCGAATTTGATGGTAGACCAGCGGGAACAGTCTACACCACAGATTTGATTAACTCTCGCGGTAATCGTCAGGCGCTATTTAACGAGGAAGGATTAACCTCTGCTGCGGTTGCTAAACGTCGCAACAGCCCTGAATATGATGCTAATAAATTCGACTATTTGGTTGATGGCGGCTTGTTGATTAACTTTGACGATACTGGCTCTACACTCGTTAAGACCGATGACGAAGACGTGGATTTTGATGATTTTATTGTTGGTATGGGTGGCGGAGTTCTTTGCAACTATGGCGATCTGGATGACGATGCCTCAGATGAAATCGAGCTAGAGAACAGTGTTTCCGAGCAAGTGAAATAACTATTTGCATTGCTCTCTAGCTATTTAACTAAATAAACCCCCTCGACCTCAGATTAGCTCTGCTGGAGGGGGTTTTGGTGATTTGGAATATACTTCCAAAACTAAAAAGAATGCATCGCGATCGCTATTCTAACCCAGGTTTAGGCATAGAGATGGGCTTATGCTTATTTAACTGGCGTAGCCAGAAGCCGCTCAGAACTGCAACCACCAGAGAAATAAACCCTGTTGTTGACTGCAAGAGCAAAAATCCGCCGATCGCAAACATGGTGCCAAACAGTAAGCAGGTGGCGGCGACTACTCTGAGCAGATCTTGAGTCAAATCCTGGGCAGCGGGAATTCCCGTTCTTTGCCGCTGTTTGTTCCAGCCAATACCCCCAGGCTGTACCCGTCGATAAAATGCATCTAAAGTCGCATCAGTTTCGGGGGGGGTTAAATACATAACCGTAATCCAGAGTAAAGCACTTGTACCTGAGATAAACAAGAGCTTGTAACCAAAATCAGGAAAAATTTGGTTGAATTCGGGATTAATGCTCGTAATCAAGCCAATTAAAAATCCCCCTACCATCGCCGCCAATTCTGCTGCGGCATTTATGCGCCACCAAAACCAGCGCAGAATAAGAACCAAGCCTGGTCCCGTGCCGATCGCAATCACTAAGCGAAACACTGTTGTGATATCAGTCGAGTTCAAGGCGGCGATCGCGCCAAAAACTGTTACCAAGACTGAGAATAGTCTTCCCATCAGCACCAATTCTGCCTGACTGGCATCGGGTTTGAGAAAACGACGGTAAATATCGTTGGTTAAATAAGACGCACCCCAGTTGATCGAGGTAGAAACCGTACTCATAAAGGCAGCAATCAAAGAAGTTACTACCAAACCCAACATAATGGGCGGTAAGAAATCTAGCATCAGCTTGGGGTAGGCTAGCTCTTTATCTTCTAGATCGGGATAAATTACCAGTGCCACTAGGGCGACGATAATCCAGGGCCATGTCCGAATGCCGTAATGCAAAATATTGAAAAACCACGAGGACTTTTCTGCTTCCGCCTCATCCTTAGCCGCGATCAAACGCTGAATAAATTCGCCACCCCCATCACTGCGACGAAATGACCACCACTGCACAAATAAATATGCCGAAAAGGTTGTAGCGGTAATTCCCGCCGCATCACTCCAGCCAAAACTACCGTTACTAAACTGAAAGGGAAAAAATGACAGCACATCAATCTCGCTTACTTCCTGCACCTGAGGAATAAGTTCGTGGATGCCTCCCACATGATTTACCGCTACTATGGCAA
>JBCBWB010000140.1:0-13244 GCA_039817275.1 Cyanobacteria bacterium J06648_1
TTCCTGCCCTTGCTCAACAAACCATTTCCTTTTCTAACTTTAGACTGATTGACTTTGGTTTGCTAGTAGGCTTTGTCTTTAATCTTGCAGAATTGCCCAATTCCTTTGTTAAACGTCGCCTTAACATTCCTCCAGGAGACGAAAATAACAGGCTCTTTTACTTTATCGACCACATGGACTCCACTTATGGAGTTTTAATTCTGTGGTACTTTTACTTTCACTTGCCGCTACACTTTATTGTTACAGGTTTAATCGTAACGCCGCTATTGTTTATGGGTGCAACCGAATTAAGAAAAAAATTAGGATTGAAGTAATCTTTCTCAAGTGTATGTTGAAGAAATTATAGCGGTTCTCATTTTAATGCAGTACAGTCAAGACCTCGGTTTCTGGCGCATTGCTGGCTTAGACTATGCCAAACGGGCAAAAATCCCCTGTATTGGTTTTTTCAGAACTAATTTTTTAGATTATCTGGCAGACTATTTCCCTCTGCCCCAGCCTGTCCTGGCGGTAGTTAAATTCTTACTGCAAAAACTAATTGTTTGGGTCTACAATTCTTACGATTTAACTTTAGTTACAAGCAAAGTAACTTATCCCAAAGTGATTGAGCTGGGTATCAAAAATGCCCAATACCAGAGCTTAGTCGGCTTTGCTCGCGATCGCTTTACCGACAACTTGCGCCAGCCGAACTTCTTTGAAACTCGATACGGTTTAGACAAGTTAGATTCCTTAGTAAAAGTTGTGTTTCTCGGACGCTTATACCCCGACAAAGGCTGGGATTTTACCCTTGATGCCTTAGAAACAGCCCAAACAATAAATCTAGGCAAAGTTGCCCTAATTATCGCTGGGGACGGTCCTATGCGTGAGTCAATCAGTCAGAGATTGAGTAACCTCTGTCCCCATCTCCATCTACTAGGTCGAGTTGCTCCTGAAGATGTGCCAGCCTTACTGAGTAACTGCGATTTTCATGTCACTACTTCCGAAAAAGAAACCAGAGGGTTGACTATCTTAGAAGCGTTTGCTGCGGGAATACCCGTCCTGGCACCGAATTCTGGCGGAGTTGTCGAGAATATTCAGCCTGGTGAAAACGGCCTCTTATTTCGCCCAGGCGATCGCCAAGACTTTACACAAAAGCTTCAGCTATTAATCGAAAATCAGAGCTTAAGGACGGCAATGGGCGATCGCGCCAAAAATTCAGTTCAACAGTTTAGTTGGGAGCAGGCAGTTACAAATTTGCTTGCTATCTGGCAGCAGGCGATTAAGAATCAGTCAGCTGTTAACAGTCAACAGTTAACAGGCAAAAGACAATCCTCAACCGTTAACAGCATCTCAGAGATGAATATCAATCGCTAATCTTACGATCAATCACTAAAAAACTGTCCTGCCAAATCAGTAATATCAGTTTCGGGGATCTCAGACTGCTGCCACTGCGCCACGGTATTTAGGCTACCGTCCAGAAACATGCTCTGACAGGCACGCCTTTGAATTTTGCCGCTAGAAGTTTTGGGAATACTACCCGTTTTGAGTAGCGCCACAGCAAAGACATTTGCCATGTTTTGTTCGCCCACGCTCAGGCGAATTGCGCCAATTACTTCCTCCGCATTTAGCTGTCGCAGATCGGTACGATTAATTTCGTGAGCGACTACAAGCTGTTCTTCTCCACCGACATCAATGCTAAACGCTGCGCCATGGTTGGGACGTAAGGCTGGGTGACAGCCTGCCACTGTTTCTTCAATGTGCTGGGGATAGTGGTTGCGTCCCCAAAGGATCATCATGTCCTTGATGCGCCCTGTAATATATAGTTCGCCGTCTTTGATAAAGCCCAAATCTCCTGTCCGTAGATAAGCTTGATGAGGATTATTTGCTAGTCGAGCCTGGAAAGTTGCCTCGGTTTGTTCCTCTCTTTGATAGTAGCCCTTACCAATACCCGCTCCTGCCGCCCAAATTTCGCCGACGCGATCGCCCGCACACTCAATCTTGGTTTCAGGATTAACGATGATAATTTCATCTCCCAGCCAGGTACGACCACAGCTCACGGTAGCTTTAGCATTAGGATGTTCTGGGGTAACAACGACGATTTTGTCTTCGGTTAAGGCTTTCTTGTTAAGATGGGTAACTGTAGGGTCTTTGCCTGCCTCTACCCCCGTAATAAATAATGTCGCCTCAGCCATTCCGTAACAGGGGTAGAATGCCTCTTGCCTAAACCCACATGGCTTATATAGCTCGGTAAACTTGGCTAGGGTTTCTGCTCGTACAGGCTCTGCTCCTGTAAACGCTACTTCCCAGTGACTTAGATCCAAACTGGCTCTTTGCTCGGGAGTTATTTTTTGGCAGAGTAGGTCGTAGGCAAAGTTAGGACCCCCGCTAGTGGTAATTTTATATTTAGATAATGCCTGGAGCCAGAGAAAAGGTTTTTGCGCCAGAGCGATCGGCGACATCAACACGGCTGGTAGCCCTGCATAAAGAGGCTGCATTACTCCCCCAATCAAGCCCATATCATGAAACATTGGCAGCCACATCAAAATTTTGCTTTGGGGATGATGATTAAAAGACTGATAAATTACTTCCGAATTGTGCAGTACATTGCGGTGAGTTATCATCACTCCCTTGGGCTGTCCCGTCGAACCAGAGGTGTACTGCAAAAAAGCGAGAGTATCACCATCAATCTGCGGCATTTGCCATTGAGCGGCGATATCGAGATCTAGGGTATCGCTAGCAATCCAGGGTAGAGCCTTAAGCTTCAGCGCCATAGTGGGGTGCGCCAGAAGTTGACTCTTAACGCGGTCAGCAAATTCTTGAGTGGTTAAGGCAATGGAGGCTTGACAATCGACGATGCGATCCTGATATTGACTCAGGGATTTGATGTGTTGGCGTGGATAATCAGTAACGGCGATAATTCCAGCATATAAGCAGCCCAGAAAAGCAGCAATAAATTCTAGACCAGAAGTATAAGGATAAACCAGTAGAGCGCGATCGCCTGGTTGAACTTTAGTCAGTAACTGTACGGCGATCGCCCGCGCCTGGAGATCCAGTTCTTGATAGGTGCAGCTTGCCGATTCGTTTTCGCCGTCGGCTAGAAAGGTATAAGCAGTTTGATCTGGTTTGGTCGCCAAATTGTGCCGCAGAATACCAACTATGGTGGATTTATTTACCATTCTTTTACCAATTTTTAAACATTGACTGTAAAATCTCCCTATAATGTAGTCGAATAATGGAGGAAGGTTAAATCGTGGGGAGCATAAAAGTAGCAATTGTTGGTGTAGGAAACTGTTCTAGTTCTCTGATCCAAGGAATCGAATATTATCGAGACAAACAAGCAGAAGATGCTATTGGCTTAATGCACTGGGATCTTGGGGGCTATAAACCTTACGATCTTGAGGTGGTTGCTGCATTTGATATCGATCAGCGCAAAGTAGGAAAAGACATCGCCGAGGCGATTTTTGCTCCTCCCAACTGTACGACTGTTTTTTGCGAGAACGTACCCCAAACTGGAGTCGAAGTTCAGATGGGAGCAATCTTGGACGGTGTAGCAGCGCACATGAATGGTGCTGACGAAAAGTATACGTTTGTAGTTAGCGATCGCCCTGAGCAGTCAAAAGCCGATATTGTCGCCAGTCTCAAACAGTCTGGGGCAGAGGTTTTGGTCAACTATCTCCCTGTCGGCTCACAAGAGGCGGTGGAGTTTTATGCTGAATGCGCTTTAGATGCTGGGGTAGCATTTGTTAACTGCATTCCTGTCTTTATTGCCAGCCAAACCCTTTGGGCAGATAAGTTTAAACATCACGGTATTCCAATTATTGGTGATGATATTAAGTCCCAGTTTGGGGCAACCATCAGTCATCGTACTTTGGTAGATCTGTGTAAAAAGCGGGGAGTCAAAGTCGAACGAACTTATCAGCTAAATACTGGCGGTAATACTGATTTTCGTAACATGCTTGATCGCACTCGTCTAGATTCTAAAAAAGAATCAAAAACTGAAGCTGTTCAAGGAGTAATTGCCCAGCGTCTAGATTACGAAGACATTCATGTCGGTCCAAGCGACTATGTACCCTGGCAAAAGGACAATAAGGTTGCTTTTATTCGGATTGAAGGCAAATTATTTGGCGATGTACCGATGAATTTGGAAATGAGACTTTCGGTCGAAGATTCCCCTAATTCAGCAGGGGTAGTAATTGATGCGATTCGCTGCTGTAAGCTCGGTCTAGATCGTGGCATCGGTGGTGTATTGACTGCGCCCTCAGCCTACTTCATGAAACATCCTCCCGAACAGTTTACCGACGACCAGGCTTATCAGATGACTGAGGCTTTTATCTTGGAAAAGTAATCAGCATTGAAACTGAATAATGGTAATAATTATTAAATAGAGGCTGGACTTAACAATTGCGGTAAGTCTGGCTTTTTTGTTAGTCGAGCAGATTACAGACTTTTCCTGATGGCGATCGCCCATTGTCTTAACTAGTCACGAATAGGTAACAGGTTATAAGTTTGGTCACGGCGATCGCCCGTGGGAGTCCGAATAATTTTGGCAAGATTAAGCTGCGGCTAGCGATAATTTAAAAAATGATTATTACTCAGGTCCCAAAATACAATGATCGACTTCCAGCTGCAAGAGCTTAATTTTACTCTGTTTACTGAAAAATTTAATCTAGCCCTGCTCAACCTCAACACCTTGCAGCGGGTGGGAGCGATCAAACCAAATTGGCAGCTAGCGGCAGAGCCAGTCTATCAAGCTGCTGGGATAAAGTTAGTATTTACGAATCAAGTCCGAATTATTGCCCAGCCTGATCGATTAGTATTTGCCGAAAGCGTAGGTAAGAAAAGATTGCAGGATACGCATTTAGCAGAGACTGTAGTTAATTATGTTCAGGGATTTCCTGAGATTAAGTATCTCGCCGTTAGTCTTAATCCTAGCGGATATGCTCCGTTCGAGTCGGCAAAGGAAGCATGTAAATATTTGTCGGAAGGACTTTTGGCCTCAGCACCCTGGGGTAAGTTTCAGGGTCAACCAATTAATGGGGTCAGTCTAAAATTGGCTTATCCCTACAAATCTGGTAATTTTCATCTCGATATTAATCCAGCTAGCTTAGATATTTCGGGCAGAGAAATTCCTGCTGTTTGGTATGCGGGAAACTTTAATTATCAGCTGCGTGGTGCTGACTATGACCAAAAACGTCTTGATCTAACTAAGATTCTCGAAAATTGGCGGTTAGACCTGGAAAATTATCAAAACTATATCAATAACGAGCTTCTCGCCGTCTCAGTAATCCCATCTGTTAGTATTTTTCCCTTATAGATATTCATTCTTGGCGATCGCCTTACTTAAAATCATACTTTTGTGTTCTGCTGCGAGCGTAATAACGATAACCTGAGCAAGCAGGATCAAGGCGGGAGCAATATTGTGCCTCCTGTTCAACCACCGCTGATTTTGGCTTTGTATCCCATCTCAGTTAAAGTCTTCAGCAGCTTTTGCTTGTGATCGCCCTGAATTTCTAGTGCGTTTTCCTTAACGGTGCCTCCAGTGCCGCACTGGCTCTTGAGCTTTTTTAACAGTTGGCTGAGGGTTTCTGGCTTGTGTTGCAATCCCGTAATAATAGTAACAGTCTTACCTTTACGACCTGAGCGCGTTGCCTGGATTCTCAAGTCTTGCTGGTTGGGTGGTAAATCGGGAACTGCTCTCGTCAGAGCTGGATTATCGACATTGCCAAACTCTTGATAAGCAATGCGGTTTTGCTTTGATTTACGTTTGCCAGCCATAGGAATTTTCAGAGATTAGTTCAAGTAGTTCAAAACCATGGTGCGGTCAATAGGTAGTTTAGATACTCTCAAACCAACAGTCGATCGCTGCCAAGATTTTATCAAGTTATTACTCTAGTAGAACACGAGCAAGATATGATGTTGGTGCAATTATTAAGACCATACGCACCAATTGTTATGTCCGTCGGCAACGAACCACCAGAGATTTTAGAGCAAAAGCTTGCCTATAAAGGGCGTAAATTTGACTACGAGGTGATCAAGCTACGTCTACCAAACGGCGTAACGGGGGAGTGGGAATGTATCCGCCATCCTGGAGGTGCTTTGGCTGTCCCAGTCACGGCTGATGGCAAGTTTGTGCTAGTCAAGCAGTACCGCTTTACGGTTAAAGGCAGATTGTTAGAATTTCCTGCTGGTACAGTCGAACCAGGAGAATCTCCCTTCGAGACAATCAAACGAGAAATAGAGGAAGAAACAGGCTACAGAGCCAGTAAATGGCAGGACATGGGTAAATTTATCCTTGCACCTGGATACTCGGATGAATATATCTATGCTTTCTTGGCACAAGATCTCGAAAAGCTGGCTGTTCCTCCCCAACAGGATGAGGATGAAGATATTGAGGTAGTGTTGATGAGCGAGTCAGAATTAGAGGCGGCTATTTTGAATGGTGAACCAATTGATGGCAAGACGATCGCCTGTTTCTATATGGCTAGAGCCTATTTACACTCACAATCCAATTCATAAAATCGGCAGCGAGTTAACTCCTCAAAAACGTATAGTAGTTTTATTGCTACTAAAGAATATTTGACAGAATAATGAAGCTTAAAATTAAATCTTATTTATCTTCCTGGAGCCAAAGTCTTTTGACGATCACAATCGCTCTGGTTCTTAGTTTGACGATGGCGATCGCTCCTGCCTGGAGTGCCGACTATAATAAGCAGTCTTTGATTAACTCCGACTTCTCGCACCAAGATTTGCGAGACGCTAGTTTTGACCATACCAATCTGCGTGATAGCGACCTCAGCTTTATTGATGCCACGGGAGTCCGCTTTTTTGGTGCCAATCTAGCTCAATCAAATTTGGAAGGTGCCAATCTCAGCTATGCCAGTCTAGAATCGGTGCGTTTAACTCGCGCCAACCTGACTAATGCTGTTTTAACGGGTGCTTACTTAACCAACGCTCTGATGAACGAGGCGATTATTACTGGTGCCGATTTTACCGATGTCTTGCTGAGTCCCACAACCGAAAGAAAGCTCTGTGAAGTTGCTAGCGGCACCAATCCCACTACAGGGAATAAAACTAAAGACACTCTATACTGTCCTTAATCTGATCTGGTCGATTTAGCCTTGTCGATTTAGCAGGTGTGTTCTCTCCAGCCAGCATTCTGGTTGAGCTTTACTTACCCAGAGGACGCACCCAGCAATTTTCAACCATAATATATAGATTCCAACATCTATCTCAGAACTGTCGTTTCTTGCCCTAACTTCCTGCTTAATTTCCCCATCTCTTCGGGAGCAAGAAGTTAAATAACACTACAATACTGAGCAAGGGACTCGCAGAATCACGATGACGATAAGTCCAGTCCAACAGCTTTACATCGATAAAATTCGCTCTGAGAGTTATTGGGAATTTTTTGCCTCTTCCTGGCAAAGAAGCTAGCTGGGTCTGGTCAAATATTACCGATTATTAAACAGCGATCGCTTCTGGTAGATTTTTACTGCTGCTGAAAACCCCTGATCGGTATGACTTTGCGCTGCTTGAATTTCTAAATTAAGCGTTTTTGACCATTTTTTTTATATTCTCTGCATAAATCCCAAAACCGAAACATACTACATTAATAGTCTGGATTGCGTAGTTGTAGTTTTAAGATTTCAATTGCCAGAGCTTTCGAGCTTACCGAATGACAAGCATAAAACCCAAAATTATTACTACTCAATATATACAAATAACAGGCATTGCTCTATTTATAGGCGCTTTAAACCTACATATAGCTATCTCACCAAATAAATCAATAGTGTAATTCAGAGGTATTAACAATGGTTGACATAAACGATATTCGCACCATAGACGGTAGCAATAATCAGATCGATGAGGATGGAGAATCCTTGGGCGAGGAAAGAGACAATGGTGATACAGGTGCGTCTCTAGTCCGCCTATTCGCTCCTGCTTTTGAAGACGATCTGAATGAACCCAGAGGTGGCGGAGTTGGAGGAGAAGAATCATCCCTGCCAAACCCTAGACAAATCAGTAACACTCTTTCCAGACAGGAAGATGTCACGGGTAATCCTCTCAATGCCAGTGACTGGCTTTGGCAGTGGGGACAGTTTCTTGATCACGATTTGGGACTCTCTGAAGGAACTAACATTCTGCAAATTCAAAACGAAACAGAAAGAAGCGAAGCCAACATTAACATTCCCATCCTGGATGAAAACGATCCCTTGAGGGGAGATAACTTTCCTGCTATTCCCGTAAGTCGTATTCGTGCTGTTGAAGGTACAGGAAAAGAAGATACGCCCAGGGAAGTAGAAAACGAGGTTACTTCTTATATTGACGGTTCCAACGGCTATGGTTCTACAGGGGTTCGAGCCGCCGCCAAAAGAACCGACCTCGGCAATAGCTTTTTTGGTCAGTTTGGCGAGGGAGAAATCCAAACCGATGAACAAGGAAGACGCTTCGTCGAAATTGAAGTAGAGGAAGAAGAAGGAAATGTAGAATTGGTAGGTAACGAAGAAGAAGAGGGGGAAGATTCCTCCGCACCTCGGCTATACTTCCCTCCCGAAGGGGAAAGCCCTTTCGATGGCAAACTGTTAGTTGCAAATGATCCTTACGGTACTGATGGACTAGTTTTTGAGTCTGGTTCTGATCCCACCAACACTTCAGGAGAGATTTTGGCTCCTTACAACCGTGCTGATTCTCCTAATGCCGATCCTGACCCCGACCCCGACCCCGATACGGAAGGTCGCGTTCCTAATGACGAAGAGTTTATTTCTGGTGATGTCAGGATTAATGAGCAGTCAGGACTAATCTCAATTCATACTCTATTGATTCGCGAACATAACCAAGTAGCGGATAAAGTTACCTTTCATTTGGATGCGGGAGACGATGAAGCTCTCAATGATGCTTTTGCCGAATATCGAGAGAATATACTCGAAGAAGAAGAGTTTGCAGATGTGTCGGAAGAGGCGATTCGTGGTGAGTTTATTTATGAAGCATCTCGCGCAATTGTGGGAGCTAAAAACCAGGTAATTACCTACGAAGAATTTCTGCCTCTTTTGGTAGGCAATGAAAGTGCCGCCGATCTAGAGACAATCGAGCTAGATGAGGAACTGCTATCTCCAGGAATTGCTGCCGAGTTTTCGGGTGCTGCCTATCGCTTGGGTCACACTCTGTTATCAGATCAGATTCGTACCGTGGATGGTGAAGGATTGGGCAGTATTTCTCTCCGAGAAGCTTTCTTTACTCCTCAGTCGATCAGTGCTAACGGGGTCGATGATATTTTGATTGGCTTAAACTATCAACAGTCCAACGATGTTGACACCAGAGTAATTGATGGGGTACGCAACAACCTCTTTGGTCCTCCAGGAGCAGGGGGACTTGACCTAGTCGCCATCAACATTCAGCGAGGACGAGAGCTAGGTATTCCTGGCTATGTAGAAATTTATAACCAGTTGAACCCCGATGCGCCCATTGAAGACTTTGATGACCTCGATGCGATTTTTGGCGAGGAGTTAGCCGATCGCTTCGAGAGTGCTTATGAAACCGTCGATCAGATCGATCTGTGGGTTGGCGGCTTGGCGGAGATGCCTGCGGAGGAAGGGGCATTGCTCGGCCCGACTATCGGGGCAATTGTGAGCGATCAGTTTGCTCGACTAAGAGATTATGATCGCTTTTTCTACGAAACTCAACTAGAAGATGAAGACTCATTTTTGAGTATTGTGGACAACGCCATTAATTCTGATGTAGGTGATACTCGTCTAGCAGACGTGATTCGGAGTAATGTTGCCAACCCCGAACTAGTACCCGATGATGCTTTTACCGTCCCCTTTACTAATGAAATACTGGGGACTGTTAATAGCGATCGCGATAGTCGCCAGCTTATAGGCAGTCGAGAAGCCGATTTGATCGACGGCAACTCTGGTAATGATGCAGTTCGCGGTGGTAGAGGAGACGATATTATCTTTGGTGGCGCGGGTAACGACAGTCTGTTTGGCGAAAGAGGTGCTGACACTCTAGTCGGTGGTGCGGGTAACGATGTCCTTGAAGGCGCAACAGGCGATGTCTTCGATGGCGGTACTGGTAACGATCGCTATAGTCTAATCTTGACCAGCAACCTAACAGGGACTCAAATTTCTGATGAAGGCGGCAGTAGCGACCGTTTAGAATTTACTTCCGTATCAGGGGCAGAACCCCTAGAGCCAGCTCTAGTTAATTTCCAACCAGGAAGAGCTGGAATCAAAAAATCAGGTTTAAATCTTCTGATTGACCTTAATCAAGACGGCGTAATCAGTACTGAAGACGATCTGACGATTACCAATTATTTCGATGAGGTGGGAGAAGCTGGCAGCGGCGTCATCGAGCAGGTTGGCGAGCTGGAAAGCGAAGAGATTATTGACTACTTTAATACTGCGGCAGTTATTGATGGTTCCAACGTTTACCGTTTTTCTAATGACGATAACGACCTCTTCCGCTATACCACCGATCAGACGGAGAGAAGAGCCTTACGCGCCAATCCTGACTTTGATGGTGACGGCATCAGCTTTGTTACTGCTCCCGAAGGAGAAGCTCTCGATTCTCTGACAGGAGCAAGACCCGTGTATGCTTTTACCAATGAAGACAATGGCTCTCAGCTCTTTACCATCGACGACAATGAGCGCAATACCCTATTAGACGATGGTTCTGACTTGGTCTTTGAAGGAGTGGCATTCTATGCCTACACAACTGAACAAGAAGGAACAGAACCCGTCCACCGCTTCTTTAATGCCGACGAACAAAGTTATTTCTTTACTGCCTCTGCTTCTGAGAGACAAGAGTTTATCGAAGACCCTGACTTTGTGCGTGAAGGAGACAACGGCATTGCTTTCTATGTACCAGAAGAAATGTAAGACAACGCGGCGAAATCGGTTTTATTTTATGGTTTACGGTTGTTAGCTACGTCTGATGTTAATTAAATAAAAGACTCAATCTCTCTTCTGTCGTACAAAATGTATCTTCAAATACAAAGACCCATATTGGGGGAACTGTCCCCCATATCCGTAGGTGTATCCTTTAGGAAACCCCAATCTCGCGCATTCCCTTGCGCCTTGCGGCGAACGGCGCATCCGCGCCAGCGTCCCGAAGGGACTTTGCCTCGATAGAGGCTGTGGGTCGCTCGCCTGATGGGGACGTAACAACTTCCCCACATGCGAAGCGGTGTCCTTTAGGATACCCCTCCGTATAAGAGTTTTACTTATCGGCTTTATGGGATTTGACATTTGAAACTAATCTTTGAAATATCCAAGAAAAGTCTAATCTGCTTGGGTTTAACAACGTCGATCAGTACACTTGCGCCCTATAAATGCTGTGGACTTTAAAAATTTGCGTTGCCAAGCCAATCCACATTAAGCGTAAGCTACCTGCTATTAGCTATCAGTTAGAAGAGGGGAATTCTCCCCTCTTTTTTTTGTCTCCAAAATCTTTACTGAAGTTTTAAATAAACCAGCCTAAATTTAATTACTAACAAACTACAAAAAGTAATAGTTGTGCTGTAATAGATCTTGTATCTCCGTAAATATGCTGAAAAATATCTTTTCCGCCACATCTAGATAACTACACCCACACAAATACAACTATGAATTCTGTGATTATTGAGCTTAATACTTATGAATCGGCATCAACCAACTTTTATAGCTCAAACGGAGAGGGTAATAATCTCAGCTATCCTGAATATGGTGTAGTCGGCAGCAGTTTGTCAGATTTAGCGCCTCTAGATTTTAGCGATCGCATTTCGCTTCCAGCAGGGGTAGAACGTCCTAATCCTAGAGTAATTAGCAATACCCTGGCGTCACAGAAAGAAATTATTGCTAGCGATCGCGGTTTGACCAACTTTAGCTGGGCGTTTGGTCAGTTTGTTGACCATGATATTGTTTTGACTCCTGAGATTGAGGGTAGTGAGGTAGAAATTATCGTCCCAGCAGGAGATCCCGATCTCGATCCAGAGGGGACAGGGAGAGTAACGATTCCTTTGGACACAACAGCATTTATTCCTGGTACGGGAGTCGATGTCGATCATCCAGCTCAAATTGCCAACCAGATTAGCGCCTGGCTCGATGGCTCAAATATTTACGGTGCAGATTCTGAGCGAAATGATTATTTAAGATCAGGTGAAGGTGGCTTATTAAAAGTCAGCGAGGGCAATTTACTCCCCTTTGGAAATGAGACATTTGAGAACGCCAATCCTTCGCGTCAGAGTGCCAGCAGTCTATTTGCCGCAGGAGACGTACGGGCAAATGAAAACTCGGTCTTAGTTTCTCTCCATACTCTTTTTGTGCGTGAACACAATCGTCTGGCTCAAGCATTAGCGATCGCTCATCCCGAATGGACAGACGAACAGCTATATCAAAGGGCGCGGCAAATCAATATTGCTCAGTATCAGGCGATCGTCTATCAGGAATATCTGCCCACGATTTTGGGGTTTGATGCTTTACCAGACTATACGAACTACGATTCAACTATTAATCCGAGTATCGATCGCAGCTTTGCCACTGCGGGGTTTCGGATCGGTCATACTCAGCTAAGTTCGGAGATTTTACGCCTCGACAATCACGGACAAGAAATAGCCGCAGGTAATTTGACCCTATCAGAGAGCTTTTTTCGTTCGGTTGCCGCAGTGCAGACGGAGGGGATCGAGCCAATTTTGTGGGGCTTGAGCGCTTCTGCCAGTCAAAACATCGATCTCAAACTAATTGATGATGTTCGTAATCTGCTGTTCACTTTTGGATCTCACATCAGCGGTAGAGATTTACTGGCAATCAACGTTCAGCGAGGGCGCATTAACGGCATCGCCGATTATAATACAGTCCGCACAGCTTACGGTATGCCCAGAATAGCTGATTTTGACGAGATTACTGGTGATGTTGAGGTACAGAATTTATTGGCAGATCTTTACGGGGACGTAGACGATATCGATCTGTTTATTGGTCTGTTGGCAGAAGATCATCTGCCTGGCATGGCTGTCGGCGAAACCTTTCAGAAAATTATTGCCCAGCAGTTTATTGCTCTGCGGGACGGCGATCGCCTGTACTATGAAAATATTCTCACTTCAGCAGAAATTGCCGCAGTTGAAAGTACTACTCTAGCTGACATTATTAGGCGCAACACCAACTCTACTATTCTGCAAGATAATGTTTTTTCCTTGCTCAACGAGGGAACTGGAGAGAGCGATGAGCTACAAGGAGGTTTGGGTAATGATTCGCTGTTTGGTGGCGGTGGTAACGATCTACTGCTGGGTATGCAGGGAG
>JBCBWB010000141.1:0-12897 GCA_039817275.1 Cyanobacteria bacterium J06648_1
ATTTCTTCGGAAGCTTCTAGTTCTTCAGTTTCAAACTCTTCAGAGGCTTCTAGCTCTTCAGTTTCCATTTCTTCGGAAGCTTCTAGTTCTTCAGTTTCAAACTCTTCAGAGGCTTCTAGCTCTTCAGTTTCCATTTCTTCGGAGGCTTCTAGCTCTTCGGTTCCAAACTCTTCAGAAGCTTCTAGATCTTCAGTTTCTAGTGCTTCAACGCCACCTAGTTCGATATCATCGGGAGCAACTTCTACTGAATTTTCAACACCACCGATATCTGGAGTTCCGCTTTTGACTGAAGTGCATGCACCTAATAGTGCGACCAAACCTAGAGTTAATGATAGAGCTTTAAATTGAATTTTCATGTTAGTTCTCTGTAAGATTTAATTTTTTGTCTTGGTGTATACAAGATAAGAATAAAAAGTAAAAAAGATGATAGTTAAAAAAATAAAATTTGCTGATATTCTCATAACCATACTTATGAACCTAGTCACATACTTTATTGTCTCTATGCAAAGGTTGAAAAGTAAAACAAACGATAGTAATAATCGACAATCTATCAAAGATTAAGAAAAAATAAATATTAAAAGATTGTGCCTTAGCGTAGTTTTTAAAAAAACTAAATAATTGCATTAGAGTGCTTAATTATCTTATTTACATGTAAAAAAGATGTGTTTCCTTTCAAAAGATGCTTGATGTATATAAATAGACTTGCTACTCAATGAAGTTTATTATTTATCAAAGAGTAAAATATAGGGTAAAGTTAAATTCTTACGTGTCATTGGATAGATATGTATCAATCATTAAAGCATTTATCTGTTTTTTTACAAGTAATCCACAGGTAATATTAGTGACTTATTTTTGAGAGTGGAAAAAGTAAAATTGAAGATAAATATATTATTGTCATCAGTATTTGTGCGGATTGTTGTGGCTTTGACGTTCCGTTGTATGTAACTTCACAGAGCAATTGCCGAAAACGAGAACTTTAAGATTTCTACAGGTTAACGATCTCTAAAAGCGATCGCGCTACATGCATCCTGCCAAAGCTATGAGCGATCGCAATAGCCGATTCAGATATCAAAATCGGATAACCACTAAACGGATAAACAATGCGAGAATAAACACCGAACGGATAAACACTGAACGGATAATTTTTATCCTGTTTAAACGATACGGCAGTAAGTAGATATCTTTAATATGGCTAATTTTTTGTTGGAAGTCGGTACAGAAGAATTACCCGCAGATTTTGTTAGTAGTGCGATCGCTCAATGGCAGACTAAAATTCCCAACAGCTTATCATCACAGTTTCTCAATCCTGGCTCAATTGAGTATTATGGGACTCCTCGCCGTTTAGCCGTATTGATCAAAGATATTGCTGATAGTCAAGCAGACCGAGAAGAAGAGATCAAAGGACCACCAGTGAGAGCCGCTTTCAAGGATGGTCAACCGACCAAGGCGGCAGAGGGTTTTGCGCGCAAGCAGGGTGTTAGTCTAGACGATCTAGAAATTCGTGACACTGACAAAGGAGAGTTTGTTTTTATCCAGAAGCAAATTCCTGGTCGTCAAACCAAAGAAATTTTACAGGAACTATGTCTTCAGTGGATTACAGGATTAGAAGGCAAGCGGTTTATGCGCTGGGGAGATGGCGACCTGCGTTTTCCTCGTCCAATTAGGTGGTTAGTTGCTCTTTGGAATAGCGATGTTGTGTCTTTAGAGCTAATTAATGGCTCAGAAAGTATTCAAAGCGATCGCACTTCTCGCGGACATCGAGTATTGCATCCCGATGAGATAACTATTGCCAGCGCTACTGATTATGTTGAGACAATGCGCTCTGCCTCAGTAGAAGTAGATTCGGCGGCAAGGAAAGCCAAAATCGAAGCGGGTATCTTAGCCGAAGCAGAAAGCATAGATGGTCAGGCAGAGATCTACCCCGATCTGCTGGCGGAAGTAATTGATTTAGTAGAGTATCCGACTGCCGTAACGGGTAAATTTGCCGCTGATTTTCTTAAGCTACCGACAGAAGTAATTACTACGGTGATGGTCAGCCACCAACGCTATTTTCCCGTTCATCAAAAGGGGAATGGTGGATTATTGCCCAACTTCATCACTATTTCTAATGGCGATCCGCAGAAAAAGGACGTTATTGCTGAAGGAAACGGCAGAGTAATTCGTGCCAGACTAGCGGACGCACAGTTTTTTTATCAGGCGGATTGCGATGAGCATCTAGATACCTATCTGCCTGAATTAGAGAATGTGACTTTCCAGGAAGATTTGGGTTCAATGAGGGAGAAGGTCGATCGCATTATTGATACGGCAAAAACTATTGCCGAACAGCTCGATCTAAATGAGGCACAGCAAAACGAAATTGAAAGTACTGCCTTGCTGTGTAAAGCCGACTTAGTGACCCAAATGGTCTATGAATTTCCTGAACTCCAGGGAATCATGGGCGAAAAATATGCCGTAGTTAGTGGTGAGTCTCCTGCTGTAGCTAAAGGTATCTTTGAACATTATTTACCTAGAGGGGCAGATGACATCATGCCTAGTACTTTAAACGGTCAGGTAGTCGGTTTAGCCGATCGCCTTGATACCCTAGTGGGTATTTTTGGCTTGGGCATGATTCCTACAGGTTCGTCCGATCCCTTTGCTCTGCGTCGCGCTGCTAACGGGGTGGTTAATATTACTTGGTCGGCAGATTTACCGCTAAATCTAGATCGGATATTAGAACAGAGTGCTGCCGATTTTGTTTCTGCTGGTAGCGATCGCCAATCTCCCCTTTCAGCCTTACAGGATTTCTTTCTCCAGCGAATACGCACTTTGCTACAGGACGAAAAGCAGATCGATTACGATCTAGTTAATGCAGTGGTGGGCGACAACGACCCTGAGTACGCTGTCAGAGCGTTAGAAGATTTGTTAGATGTTCGCGATCGCGCTTTGTTTTTACAGTCAACCCGCGACAATGGCAAGCTAGACGAGATCTACGAGACAATCAATCGTTCGGCACGCTTGGCTACCAAAGGCGATCTAGATACTCAGACTTTAGATCCTCAAGGTTTGGTCAATCCCGAACTGTTTGAAGAATCATCAGAACAAGAATTTTATCAGGCACTGATCGATCTACAGTCTCAAACCGAGGCAGCACAGCAAGAACGCAATTACCAACTGCTAATTGATGGCTTGACCAAAATTGCCCCGATAGTTAGCAGCTTTTTTGATGGCGACAACAGCGTTTTAGTTATGGCAGAAAATCCTAATGTCAAACGCAATCGCCTGAATCTATTGGGACTGTTACGAAATCACGCTAGAGTCTTGGCAGATTTCGGAGCGATCGTGAAGTGATGACTAATAACTAACAACTAACAACTAATGACTAATCAATGACCGAGCAAACAATTGGGACTCCTCGCCCATTAAAGAAGGTAATTTTATATTCGGGGTTTAGCTTCCTGGCTTACTATGGCTACTATAAGTGGATGATTCAGGATGAACTACGGCGTTTTGATGGTCGTAGTTGGTCTGGGGCAAAATGTCTTATTCCTTTCATAGTCGGCGTGCTATTGCCGCAAATTCTCTGGCGCTTAGACCCTGATGTACCTAGCTGGTTTGGCTGGTTTTCGATCTTCGGCTTAGGCTGGATTTATTATGCCCAGTTTCGGCTGTATCGCACCGTCAATCAGATGTATCGTGACGAGGGACTAGAGCCGCCTCTGACAATTTGGTGGATGCTGATACCAGGCTTAAATATCTGGGTTGGTTTCCAACAGATCCATTATTTGAGCGAGTATTGGGCAAGAAAACAAAAATAGATTGTGCATTGAATTTGTTAATTCTATTTTTCATTCGGAACGAGAAAGATTATTTCCGTAGGGGCGAATGGCGTTCGTCCTAACTGTTCCTGCACAGAGAAAACGAGATACTTTTTAATATGCTGGTCGCCAGTATCTTAATTAACAGTACCAACAGTCTCGCGATCTGCCGACTCTGAATCAAGAGAGACATTTGCTCTAGTTGCCTTAAACATACCAAAGCGACATAAACCAGCACCAAAAGCCAACCGCATTAATAAAATGGTGGGGACTTCCCGCAGAGATTTAATCAAACCCGAAACACCAAATAAAATCAGTCCTTTAGGTTTAGCAATACCCTGCCAGATTGAATCTAGCCAAGAAGGAAGAGTTTCTTGTGTCCAGTCATCGGTAATTACTTCGCCTTCGACTAAACCAGTCTCGGCTAATAGTTCCGAAAAGCCTTCAATACTAGAAAAAGCGGGGTGCGACCACTGATCCAAAAGCTGTTTCATCACTGGTTTCTCCCAGAAGTTGAGGGGTACTTGGCGATCGTCGCGCTGATTCCAGTCGGCAACGACCAAGATTCCGCCAGGCTTTAATACTCGTAGCAATTCCCGTGCAAAAACTGCCTTGTCTGGCATATGAGGTCCTGCCTCCACCGACCAAACTACGTCAAAGCTAGCATCGGGAAAAGATAACGCCATCGCATCATCTACCTGAAACTTAGCGTGTACATCTTCTGGGGTCAACTCTTGGGCGCGTTTTACCTGCTGGGGACTGATGGTAACTCCCAACACATCAAAATTGTAATCTTTTGCCAAAATTCGGCTGCTACCGCCAATCCCGCAGCCGACATCGAGTAAAGTTGTGCCTGCTGGCATATCTACTAAACCACCCCAGCGCACCATCTGATGCACAAAGTCGTATTTAGCCTGGTCGAAGTCTGTAGACCACTTGGGCGGTGAACCATAGTGACCCAGATGAATATGTTCGCCCCAGTAAAATTCTAAGATGCCATCGTCTGTCCATTCGTCATAGGAATTAGCTACAGAGTCGGCAGATTCGTAATTACGCGGCGTGAGCAAGTAGATAGCAATGCCTACTACTAAAGCCAAAATCAAAAAGCCAAAAAGGTAAAATAAGCTCATTAAAAATGAATATTTAATATATCGTTACATATTCTTAATATAACAAGATCTGACCATCCCCAGACTGAACTATTTAGAAGTGAAACCTAAACCACAGAGACAAAGTAAGAATCATCTGTAAGTCAGAAGCATCGATCGCCATTATCTCCGACAATATATAGCAAAGGCTCTAAAACGTAAAATCAAACATGGTATCAAACACAGACAAAATCTTAGTTGCAGGTGCAACTGGTGGCGTGGGGCAATTAGCAGTTGCCAAGTTATTAGCTAAAGATCTTACCGTTCGGGCATTAACCAGAACTAGATCCAAAGCGACAACAATGTTCGATAATCGAGTTGAAATTGTCGAGGGAGATATCCGCCAACCAAATACTCTGGTAGATGCTACTAGAGACATTAACTACATTATCTGCTGTACGGGGACAACCGCTTTTCCGTCCTTGCGCTGGGATTTTGCTAATCTGTTTCAACCCTCTAATAGTCCCGAAGCAGTGGATGGCGATGGAGTTAAAAACCTAATTGCTACCTCACCTCAAGACCTAAAACGCTTTGTGTTTATCTCTTCGGCTGGAGTATTGCGTAAAGATGAGCTGCCTTACAATATACTCAATGCTTTTGGGGTGCTGGATGCCAAACTAATCGGCGAGAAAGCGATCGCCACTTCGGGCTTGCCCTACACCATTATCCGTCCTGCTAGACTCATCGATGGCCCTTACACTTCCTACGATTTAAATACCCTGCTGCGTGCTAAAACCGACGGTACCAAAGCCGTGAAGCTTGCCCCAGGAGACAATCTGAATGGAGAAACTAGCCGTATAGATGTGGCTAATGCCTGCGTTGAAGCTTTGTTTCATGACAATACGATTAACAAAGACTTTGCGATCGCCAATGAGGGGGAAAGACCCCCTGTAGTCAACTGGTCACAGCTTTTTACGGCAATTTGACCGCAATGCCCAGACGACAATTCTCAAAGGAAGTTTTTAATCACGGCGACTGCTTCTGCTACTCCATCCTCCTGCTGTAAACGAGCTGCTATTTCCCTCGCGTTTTGTTGCATTTTGCTATTTGTCGTTACGGTGGTGAGAGATGCCGCTAGTTTTTCCGTAGTTAAATCGGCGATCGGGATAGAGGGTGGTGCAACTCCTAATACCTCTAGTTTTTTACCCCATCCAGGCTGATCGGCAAAGAAAGGAATAATCATTTGGGGAATACCAGCATGTAAGCCAAGGGCAACCGTTCCCGAACCTCCATGATGAACCACGGCTTTCATGTGGGGGAAAAGCCAATCAAAAGGAACATATTCTTCCAGCAGATAAATATTATCGGGTAAATCAACTTTACCTAAATTAGCCCAACCCGATAACAATATCCCTCTGAGATTGGTTTGCTGCAAAGCCTCAACAACGATCATAGTAATATTTGCCGACTCTCTAGCCGCCATGCTGCCAAAACCAATATAGATAGGTTGCTCGCCTCGGTTGATAAAGTCTAATAGTTGAGCGTCAGGTTGATAGTCTGTTTTTTGCGGAACCAGATATCCAGTAATATAAGCCGAGTCAGACCAATCCGCAGGTCGAGGTATAACCGTAGAGCTAAAATAATGAATGATGGGAATTTCCGCCAGATTTGCGGGGACATCGCGGCGGTAAGTTACTCCTCGATAGGGCATCTTACTCAGACCCAACTTTTGTCGAAAAGAATTGATGACCTGGCGATCGCTATTCCACAATAAGAATTCTGCAAGCTTGTAGCTTAACGGGTTGAGTCGGCTCAGAAATCCCGATTTACTCTCGCCAAACTGCAAAAAAGGAAAATCCTGCGTAGCAACTAGGGGAATATACGACATTCCCAGAAAGCGAATGTTTAGAGCTTCGGCTATATGGTAGCCAAAGAGTGAAAGGGGAAAACCCACAATCAAATCGCTGTCTTTACAGGCTGATAAACTATCCTCTAGCTGTTGATATAGCAGATCGTCAGAAATAAGCCGAAAGCCGCCTTTACCTTCTAAAGTATCTAAACCAGCTTCAGAATTTAGCAGTTGCTTATAGTCTCCTGCAATTTGGGCAAACTCCAAACCAGAATCGAAAACGAAACTACGAAAGCGATCGTGGGTAGCAATACAAACTTGATAACCCGCATCTTTTAAACCTCGACCTAAAATACAGGCAGGATTAACATCTCCACGAGAACCTATGGCGAGAAAGGTAATTTTGCTCATGAGACGGGAGTAATAATATGGATTTTATAAAGCTATCTTACTGGACAATAGATGAATCAAAGCTGTTGACGTTACTCGGCAATGATTTTAGCAGAAGCTAATTGACAGATCTAAAACTAACAAGTTAGAGCGATCGCTCTTTGTAGAGCAAGCACCAATATCGATCTGACTAAAAGACCTTACTTCAGCGATATGGTCTGGATTGGTCATACATCAAAACCAGATACAGCTTAAAGTCGAAAAACATCAACAAATATTTGTTTATCTTTCTTCAATCTCTGTTCGTGAGGAGAATCGTAAAAAATCATCAGGCTGTCATCGGCTTCTAAATAAGAATATAAAGTTAGTCCCTCAGAATAATCGGCACCAATTGTGAAGGGCAGATCAAACAGAGGGACGAGATCGCCATTATCTTGAGAATGAACTAAATCATCTAAGTTTTCTAAAGCATCTTGCCAACAAAAAACTTGCATTTCTCCTTCCAAATCCATAGTCGGGCCCGCCAGCAGAATGATATCTTTGCCACGCAGACACAATTCTCTAATTCCTAAGCCATTAAGATCAAAGAAGTGTTTTTTATACTTTTCTCCCTCATCACCGATTTCTCTAAAGGAGAGTATTCCCGTTTCAGTTGATTCGATTTCTGGTTCTAATTCGAGAATGATTGCCCAACCGCGCAAAACAGGACCTCGTAAACCAAGAAAGAGCTTGTCGCCTGAGACGATCAAACCTTCAATATCTAATCCATTATCTTTAGAAGGGATACCTGCCTCAATAAAAGGTTTGAGATGAAGATCTTGCCGCAGTAAATCAAATAAAATATTGCGATCTTCAGTAGTCTCAACATAAGCAGCAGTTAGCTTTTTTCCTGCCACAGGAGAACAAGATTTAACCAGCTTGCCGTCCATTATGGGAATTCTCGCTAAGATAAAGCGATTTAAATCTGGGGTAATTGTTGCTAATCTTGCAATATCTTTTTCATCTTTTTTTGCCCTTAGCTTTTTTACGCTTGGTACTATGAGAACCAGTCAGCCAAAGATAACCCTGTGAATAATCCATACCTTCAATATCAATCTCATCATCGGTATTAAATAGGTTGATATAATCCTTGAGTAAAAATCTTTGATGATTGCCATAAGTGTTGTTGCCAGTCGGGGATAAACGCTCAACCCCAATCATTTCATCCGAACCGATCCAAAGGTTACCATCAGGCGAAAATGCCGCAGCGGAAATATCACCAATAACATCGCTGGCTCGCATTTCAAAATCAAGCAAAATTCGACTGAGCAAAAAATAAGGGGGTCTAGACATAGATTTTCACTGACAACAACAATTTTTAATCTAGTTAATAAATCAGATAAATAAATCTATCTACAAAGCTATTTATTCGGTTCAAGATTCTAATTTCTATTCAGATTAAGCAGACGAAAGATAGTATCCGTGAAAATAAGATATTTTTTCCGTAGCCAAAATTGATTACTATATACAATAGTGTTTGGTTAAATACTCTATTTCTCTTCACTAATTACTAACTTACAGGCGTGATGTGTAGCGTCTTAACAGAATATGAAATTACCCATAGTAGCTGTTATTGGTAGACCCAACGTGGGGAAATCTACCTTTGTCAATCGTTTGGCTGGCGATCAGCAGGCGATTGTCCACGATGAACCAGGAATTACCCGCGATCGCACTTACCGCCCTTCTTTTTGGCGCGATCGCGATTTTCAGATCGTCGATACGGGAGGTCTCGTGTTTGATGATGATACGGAGTTTTTGCCCATGATTCGTCAGCAGGCGATGGCGGCTCTTGTAGAGGCTTCGGTAGCAATTTTTGTGGTGGATGGTCAGTTTGGTCTGATGGAGGGCGATCGCGAAATTGCCACCTGGTTACGTCGTCAGTCAGTACCCGTGCTTTTGGCAGTTAATAAGTGTGAGTCTGTCGAACAGGGATTAGCGCAAGCGGCAGAATTTTGGGAACTCGGTTTGGGAGAACCCCATGCGATCTCGGCAATCCACGGTAGCGGAACAGGAGAATTATTAGATCGGGTGATAAGTCACTTACCGCCTGTAGATGAATTGGAAGAAGACAATGAAATCAAGGTCGCAATTATTGGTCGTCCTAACGTCGGCAAGTCTAGCTTGCTTAATGCCTTAACAGGGGAACAGCGCTCAATTGTCAGTCCTGTGTCTGGTACAACTCGTGATGCGATCGACATGATTGTACAGCGAGGAGAGCAAACCTATCGTCTGATTGACACCGCAGGAATTCGACGCAAAAAAAATGTCAATTATGGTGCGGAATTTTTCAGCATTAATCGGGCATTTAAAGCAATTCGCCGTTCTGATGTGGTGCTGTTTGTAATTGATGTTCTCGATGGGGTAACCGAGCAGGATCTAAAGTTGGCTGGGCGGATTATTGATGAGGGTAGAGCCGTTATTCTGATCATCAATAAATGGGATGCAGTCGAAGATAAAGAAAACAACACGATTAATGAGTATAAAAAAGAAATCTTATCTCGGCTCTACTTTATGGAATGGGCGGAGATGATTTTTGTTAGCGCCATGACGGGACAACGAGTCAACAAGATTTTGGATTTGGTTGATATAGCAGCAGAGTCTCACCGTCGTCGTGTAACTACATCGGTCATTAACGAAGTGCTGGAAGAAGCAGTAAGCTGGCATTCTCCCCCAACTAACCGTCAGGGTAAACAGGGCAGAATCTATTATGGTACTCAGGTAAGTTCTCAACCTCCTACTATTGCTCTATTTGTCAACGAGCCAAAGCGGTTTAATGATAATTATCGCCGCTATATCGATCGCCAGTTTCGCGATCAGCTAGGTTTTACGGGAACACCAGTGAAGTTGATTTGGCGTGGTAAGAAGATGCGCGAATTGGAAAGAGGGGCAAACAAGGCTACGAAGGTTAAGTAACTCTAAAGCAACAAATTAGTCTGCTGAGGCTGGGTAAAAGGTCAGAGGTCAGAGGTCAGAGGTCAGAGGTCAGAGGTCAGAGGAAATTTATTTCCTTCTAACATTACTAATCTCGATCTGAAGGTTCAACGGGCGATCGCCGCCAAGATTAAGGATATGATGCTTAATGGCTAACGAGCGATCGCTCTAAACATCAATTTCCGCCATTACATAGCAGTTTTTACCCTGGCGTTTGGCTTGGTACAGGGCGCGATCTGCTGCCTGGATTAATTCGAGTGAATCATCGTTCTGGGGAACGAGAGAAGCCACCCCACAGCTAATGGTAACGCGATCGCTTACCGTAGATTTGGCATGGACGAGATGAAGCTGATGAACAGAATTGATTATTTTTTGGCTTACCGCAGCTACTCCCACAGCATCGGTTTGAGGCAAAATTACCGCAAATTCCTCCCCACCATATCGCGCAACCACATCTTGTTGGCGACCAACTCCTTGCTTAATAGCCTGAGCTACTTCGGCTAAACACTTGTCTCCCATCAGATGTCCGTAGGTATCGTTGAATAGCTTAAAGTTATCGACATCGCACATAATTAGCGAGATGACTTTTTGCTCGTGTCTAGCGGCGTTCCATAGTTGTGATAGTGCGCGATCAAAGTGATAGCGATTGTAAACTTGGGTCAGGCTGTCGATGTTGGCGAGACGATTGAGTCTTTGATTATCCTGGCGTAGACTCTCCGTGTTTTGGGCAACTCGCTGTTCATATTGACATTCGAGATGCTCAATATTTTGGATCGAAGTTTTTAGCTGTAAAGCGAGTGAGTCGATCGCTTCTTCAACTAGGACAAAGTCTTTGATAGCAGGCTGATTTTCCCTGGTAGGTTTTTGTCCCTTAGCGATCGCTTTTGCGACCTCAGAGATATGAGCCACAGAGTTGATGATCAGCTGGTTGGCGATCGCTCCGAGCAAGATAGCCGCAACTAAAGCAATGCTGCTTAATCCGAGGGTGGTATAAGTGTTGTAACGCATATACCGAGCAAAGTCTGATTCGGGAATCACCGTCACCATCAACCAATCCAAACCAGGATAACCATCTAGACTAGTTGCCTGAACAAAATTGCGGCTACCTTGATGTTTAAAAATCAACTGTTTGGCTGCCTCAGCAGTTGGGAAATTATTGAATTCTGCTGCCAAATATTGAGCCGTTGCTTTAACTAAAGGATCTGAACTATTGAGGTAATGCAGCCGTTCATTACCTTCAACCCCTGAAATGACCAAAGAATTATTGGTGGAGGTAGCAACCATTTTTCCCGACTTTTCAAGAATAAAAGCTCGACCCGAATCGCCGATCTTGAGACTGCTGAGAAACTGACTAATTTCATCTAGGGTAATATCAATCGCCATAACTCCCTTCAGGCGATCGCTTGAGGCATCTCGTAGCGGCACTGCGGGGGTAATCCCCAATACGGGAGGATCGGCAAATAAATAGATGGGCGACCAAACTAGATCCTGCTGTTTTTGCGCGGCTTGATACCAAGGTCTTTGTCGCGGGTCGTATTTCTTTTTGCTGATTAACTGAGTCTTGTTTCCCTGCTCATCCAAACCATAAACGTGCCAATAGGGTGCGGTGTTAGCGTTGCGAAGCACCAGCTTGGGCGGATCTTTCATCTCGATCTCAATGAAGTCTCCCATTTCATTCCCGAAGTAAAGGGTATTGATTTGAGGGTCGATTTTAGTTTGCTGCCAAAAAGAATTCTGTAAATCCTCTAAATCACTGAGGTCAAGACGTTGAGAATCAGCTAATACCCGATTAAGCTTTAAAAATGTGGTGGGAGTATTGAGGTAATTGGCAATATGTTTTTCGGTATGGGAGGTAACTTCTCGGCTCAAACGCAGGGCTAGTGCCTCTACAGTTTTTCGTCCATTTCTCCAGGAAAAATAGCTGGTCAAGCCCACCGCTACCAGCACTTGAGCGACTAGGGAGACAATTAAAATTTGGCGTAGAGACAAATTATGGGATCGAATCATTAGATTGATGATGGGGCAAAAGATTAATGCCGCATCATAGTAAATGGTAGTTTTTTGGTCTACGATTCATACTTGATGAGCCATCTATATTTAGACTGCCCACTAGATTACCCAAGATTATATTCTCAAATTGATTAACTTGGCGATTCGGCTATAAGTACTATTTGATTAGGCAAATATGTCAGCTATATTGCTTATTTACTTTCGATTTTCAATTATTATTACTTTAGATCATCACTGACCTCTTGCAAAGAAATTGTGGGTTCAATGGTTGGTGATTCTTGTCGAAATTGCAGCAAAATCCATTGCACTACCCCCGACAAAAAAGGTAAGGCAAAACAAACAACCAAGGCGATCGCGATCCAGCGAAAAATTACAGGGCGTTTATTGCCTTTGGTGGGATGCTCACAGCTAAGACAAATTTCCGTTCCTTCCGCGTTAAGCGTACCGCAAACTTGACAGGGTTCTAAAGACATTTTTCTAGTTAACAGTTAACAGTTACCTTTGAAGTTAAAGCCATAATTCAAAAGGGACAGGAGCGCTTAAAGCTTAGAGCTTATGGCTTGTGGCTTAGAGCTTGACTGATAATTTCAGGCGTTACTCGATCCGTCATAATAACCTTGCCGATCGCCGTTGGCAAGATAAAGCGCACTTTTCCTGCTTTGACTTTCTTGTCGCTTTTAATCGTTTCCAGAATATCGGCGATCGCAATCTCGATGGGAATTTCGGTCGGGAGTCCCGCTTTAGTAATTAAGGCATTTTGGCGATCGGCTTCTGGCTGTGTCCACAACCCCATGGC
>JBCBWB010000142.1:0-12896 GCA_039817275.1 Cyanobacteria bacterium J06648_1
CGATACCAATGGCGCAGATTTTAAGTTCCACATCATAGTTGAATGATTTACTAGCTTCGACTAAAGCAACCTCGCACTGCCAGCCCATTTTCTGAGGGACGAGAGGAAACACCAAACCTTCAAACCATTGTAAGACCTCTTTCAAGGCTTCTAATTCAGTTGTTACCTGCAAATGATATTGTTTGACTTCTGGGTTCGATTTCATTGAACGCTAATGACCGATATAGTCTGCCAAGAGTTAAATAGTCGTAGCTAGTAAATCATTCAACTATGATGTGGAACTTAAAATCTGCGCCATTGGTATCGAGCAAAACCCTAGCTGATAGTCACAGTAGCTTAATACCAATAAATTAATTACAACTATTATTAATAATAGTATATATTTTTACAGATAACCGCAATCATAACTGTTATGAGACGATCACAAATTAGGCTCTCAATCCCTTGATGTCAACTATATCATTCAAATTGAGATGATAACTGCTCGCTTTTTGCCTTCAGCTTAAGGCGGTATTTTTGTAGGCTGAAAAATCGCTTATACGTTATAAATCCACTAATTGTTCAGCTAAAGTTACCCTTTCTTAAGCTGAGATGTACCTGATATTAATATTTATGTTTGGCTTTGTTAATTTAAATAAACCTGCGGGATTTACTTCTCATGATTGCATTGCCAAGTTACGTAGACTTTTAAATACCAGAAAGATTGGTCATGGCGGAACTCTAGATCCCGCGGCAACAGGAGTCCTGCCGATCGCCGTGGGTAAGGCTACCCGTCTACTTCAGTTTTTGCCTAATGCGAAGGCTTATCGAGCTACTATTCGTTTAGGAGTTACTACAACTACTGATGATTTAGAAGGTGAGATCCTAAATCAGATAGATGGATTTCACCTAGAGGAGAAGGAAATTGGCGATCGCCTCTATAGTTTTGTGGGTACGATCGACCAGGTGCCGCCGATCTACAGTGCGATTAAACAGGATGGACGCAAGCTATACGACATGGCGCGGAAAGGGGAAAAAATTGAAGTCCCTGCCAGAAAAGTGACGATTAGTGAGATTAAGCTGCTAAATATTAGCCAATCGGAATTCTTTGAGCTAGAAGTTGAAATTAGCTGTGGCGCAGGAACCTATATTCGAGCGATCGCTCGCGATTTGGGAGAGCAGTTAGGGGTGGGGGGTACTTTGGCTGGCTTGGTGCGTACTCAAAGCTGTGGACTGTCTCTAGAAGAGAGTCTGAATTTTGAACAGATTGGGAGTCAGCTCCAGCAGCAAACATTTGAGTTAATTGAACCTAGTTTGCTTTTGAGCCATCTTAATCGGGTAACTTTGGGAGAAGACGATGCCAGGAAATGGTGTCAGGGACAGTTGGTAGATCTGAGTCAAGCGATCGCTATTAGTCGAGCAATAGCCGAGTTTACCGCTGAATATTATCTTGTTACCTATGACACGGCAGGGACCTTTCTCGGCATGAGCATTTTGTATGAACGAGAGGCAGTATTGAAGCTCAAGCCGAAGATAGTTTTAGTTTAGAGGAAAGGTAATTGTTGATTGTTGATTGTTGATTGTTCATTTTGCAAGAGAAATATTTTTCTCAGACTCAAAAATATCATAAGGTAATAATTGCCTATCGTTTGAAGCAAGAGTAACCTATGACCCGTCTAGCACTTTTGAGCGTTTCCGATAAAACGGGAATCGTAGAATTAGCCCGTCAATTAGTCGATCGCCAGTTTGAGATTATCAGCAGTGGTGGTACAGCCAAGACTCTCCAGGATGCTGGTATTACCGTAACTAAGGTTAGTGACTATACGGGTTCACCAGAGATTTTGGGGGGTAGAGTTAAAACTCTCCATCCGCGCATTCATGGGGGAATTCTGGCTCGTCAGGATTTATCTGAAGACTTGGCAGAGCTAGAGGCAAATGAGATCCAGCCTTTTAGTCTAGTGGTGGTTAATCTTTATCCCTTCGAGCAAACGATCGCCCAACCAGATGTTAGTGTTTCCGAGGCAATTGAGAAAATTGATATTGGTGGTCCTACCTTAATTCGGGCAGCAGCCAAAAATTATCGCTACTTAACCATACTCTGTAGTCCCAGTCAGTACGATGAATATCTAGCGGCATACGAGCAGTCCAACGGAGAGGTATCTCTGGAATTTCGGCAACGAATGGCCGGTAGTGCCTTTGCCCATACCAACAGTTACGATCGCGCCATATCTGCTTATTTTGCCGAACTTAATCAGTCAGAAAGTTTGAGCGAGAGCTATAGCGTGGCGGGTACGAAGGTACAGTCCTTGCGCTACGGAGAAAATCCTCACCAACCCGCCGCCTGGTATCAAACTGGAGCCGCCCCATCGGGCTGGGCTGCCGCCGAAAAGCTCCAGGGAAAAGAGTTGAGCTACAACAACTTAGTGGATCTCGAGGCAGCACGACGAATCATTACCGAATTTGACCCTGCCGAACCCGCCGCCGCAGTACTTAAACATACCAATCCCTGTGGGGCGGCGCTGGGCAACACTCTGGCAGAAGCTTATGAAAAGGCGTTCAATGCCGATAATATTTCCGCTTTTGGGGGGATTGTGGCGCTCAATCAGACAATTGATGCGGCTACCGCGACAGCTTTAACTAAGACGTTTTTAGAATGTGTGGTTGCTCCAGGGTGCGATCGCGAAGCACAAGAAATTCTCCAGAAAAAGTCGAAGCTGCGAATCTTACTCTTACCTGACTTGGCGACAGGGCAAAAAGAAACGATTAAGGCGATCGCTGGGGGCTTTTTAGTTCAGGCAAGCGACGATCTGGTGGAGCATCCCGACAGCTGGCAGTTTGTCACCGAAAAACAGCCGACTCCCGAACAAATTGCCGAGATGCTGTTTGCCCAAAAGTTAGTTAAGCACGTCAAGTCCAATGCCATTTTAATCAGTCGTGAACGCACGACTTTGGGCATTGGTGCAGGACAGATGAATCGTGTCGGGGCAGTCAAAATTGCTCTAGAACAGGCAGGAGAAGAGGCAAAAGGAGGAGTACTAGCGAGTGATGGCTTCTTTCCCTTTGATGACTCGGTGCGGACGGCAGCAGCGGCAGGCATCAGCGCTATTATTCAGCCAGGGGGGTCAATTCGTGACCAAGATTCGATTGCGGCGGCAAACGAGCTGGGGTTGGTCATGGTTTTAAGCGGTACCCGTCACTTTTTACACTAAATTTTACGGGTCTAAAGATTAGACTAAAATATACCCAGAAGGTTAAGTAGGTTTGATTAATTGGTTTATACTGTACTGTGTGATACTGAGGATACTATAAATAATCAATATTAAAAGTAGCGTCTCGTATTTAACAGCATCAGGTAATTTGCTGGCTGCACGGCTATAATAAAAGGCTTGGCAGTCAAAAGCCAATTAACTATAGACTAAATTATTACCGTCATAACTAAACATTAAACAAGGAGGATGATTTTTAATGACCCAAGTGGTTGTTGGACAAAACGAAAACATAGAATCTGCACTGCGTCGTTTTAAGCGTCAAGTATCAAAAGCAGGTATCTTTGCAGATATCAAACGTCGTCGTCACTACGAGACACCGATTGAAAAACGCAAGCGAAAAGCGATCGCTCGTCGCAAAAAGCGTTACCGTTAAACAGATTGTTGCTCTAAATCTTGCTGCCGTTCGGCGGTTGTCCAGATATGCGATCGCAATAGATGTTCTCCCAGCTCATGTATTGTCAGCGGGAGCGCAAAATCAATCTTTATTTTATTTTGAATCGCGATCGTCACCTGATAACATCACAGTGGCGATCTTTTTTGTGAGATTCAAGCTTGAAATATCTAGCCTATTTTCTCTCAAATCCAGCAAGTATGTCAGAAATCGTAGATTCGATACCCGTTGTTGATCATCAAGAATATATCGTTTGCGATCGCAACTTAGTGATTGTCAAATTTTCTGAGCATGCTGACAAATATACAATTCAAGGAATAACTATCGGGCAAGAAATATCAATCTGTATTCCCGAAATGGTGGGTTTGGAAACAACCTGCCAAGAAATATTGGCGCAGCAACACGATAGTTTTGCCCTCGAATCTATTCTGCGTCACCAGCAGGACAAACCGCTATATTTCGATTTGCTGATTAGAGAGATCGAGCAGCATCTTGTCTTATTTTTAACTGATGTTACTGAATCTACTCTGTTACAGCAATCCTCGGTTCAGCGGCTAAATGAGATCGAGATTGCTCTTAATAAGCTACAAAGATTTGAATACTGCACCAACAAGATTATCGCCTCGATGCAGGACGTACTCCTGATCACCTCTCCTTTAGGCATAATCGAGCGAGTCAACAAATCAGCTAGGGAATTGTTTGGGCAAAAAAGAGCCGATTTGATCGATCAGGCGATCGACGATCTGATCAGCGACCCCAACTACAACCATCAGAGCATCTACAGTTCACTGTTGAGTTCTCAAGATGCCGTCAGAAAAATTGAAGTTAATTTTACCAATGGAGAGTCTCAGGCAATCCAGATCGAGTTTGACTGTTTTATTGCCCCAACCGAAGTCAAAGACTTTTTTAACTGTGTCTATATTGGTCGAGACATTACCGCCAGAAAGCAGGCTGAGTTAGAAATTCTCAAGTCTCTTGCCCGAGAAAAAGAGCTAAGGGAGCTTAAGTCTGGCTTTATTTCCATGGCTTCCCATGAGTTTCGCAATCCCTTGAGCAGTATCCTCCTCTGCGTACAAAATCTGCGTGAAAATAGTGGTTCTGAAGCAGAAAACCGCGAATTTTATTTGCAATCAATTCAGGATGCCGCCGTAACCATGAATTCCCTCCTCGAAAATATTCTGGTTTTGAGCAAAGCGGAATCGGATAAACAAACTTTGAATTTAGAACCAATAGAACTTGAAGATTTCTGTATCAAAATAATTCAAAAATTGGCTTCTATTTACGCTAATCGCACGGTTAATCTTAATTACCAGCTAGCTGAATCCCAAGTTAAGTTAGATCGGATTACAATCTGGCATATTTTAAACAATTTGCTTTCTAATGCCCTGAAGTATTCTCCGACCGCAACAGCAGTTGACTTGATTATTAGCCCCCAAAACGGAGGGATTGAGATTAAAGTTAGCGATCGCGGCATTGGTATTCCCCCAGAGTCACAAAAGCATTTATTTGAATCGTTTTATCGAGCCAGTAACGCTAATTCTTTTCCTGGCACTGGCTTAGGCTTATCTATTGTTAAAAAATCAGTCGATCTTTATCAGGGTTCAATCTCTGTCGAGAGTCAAGTCGATCAAGGGACGACCATTACGGTCAGCCTCCCACTCAACTAGAGTGGTTGCCTTGGCAAAGATCTAGAACTAGCCGCTGTTTTCCGCTGTCTTGATTCTGCATCAGGCAAGATAGTTAGCCGCATTCAGCCTGTCGTAGTCTCCTTGCAGATTAATTTTTTTATTATTACTATGATGGAATCAGCTAGCTACAGTCTCGAAAACAATGGTGGGTTCTTTCTCTGCTACTTACCAATGCTTTGAGGCTTTAATTTTTTCAGCAAGAATAGAAACATGAATGAAATTACTAAGGCTGAAATACGCAGCAAACTGGGCAATATTTCTCTGCTACGAGAGCTTTTGTTGGGGGATCAGCTAGAGGCTTATGATTATCAGCTTGAAGAATATCGGCTCAAAATAGATAGTTTAGCCACAAATTTACAGGAATCTCAGGCAGCCACAGAAGAGCGCATGAGACAATTAGAACAGAAGCTGTTGGACAAAATTGACTCAGTAGGGCAGAAACTAGAAAAAAACAGTAAATATTATCATCATCAAAGCCAGCAGAAACAGAATAGTTTGCAGCAAAAGTTGGCAGCTTTGTCTCAGTATAGTCACGAAAATATCGATCTTTTACATCAAGATTTTAGTCAGAAAACTGGTAGTTTAAAGCTCGAAATCGTCCAGGCAAAAATAGATCTAGACCGTGATTTATCTCGATTTAAACATGAGATTGCCAATCGGCTAGAGCAAAGTTTAGGAGAGTTAGATACTAGTAAAATTTCTCGTAGCGATCTCGCTAGCATTCTGTTTGAGCTGTGCTTGAACTTAAAAGGAGATGAGGCGGATACAGATACAACCACAGATAATAATCTTTCTGAGGGGCAAAATCTTGCTGCATTGCCTGAGACTCCTGCTAACTCCGAAACAACCCTACCAGAGGCAGAATAGGATGCGCCGTAAATTTCTGATAGTCAGATACTCAAATAGCGGCACATTCTTTAGCAACTGTGATTAATGTCGGCAACCCCCATTCAAAACAGCGGTTTGGTTATAACTTCCGAACCAAATTTTTCTCAGTGGTTGAGCGATCGCCATCTCAGCCTAGCTTTTACCACCTATCAAGCAGGAAAGATATTTTTTATTGGTCTACAGCCAAATGGCGAGCTTTCAATCTTTGAACGCACTTTTGATCGCGCTATGGGTATGTGGTACGACAACTCTGGTCTTTACCTAAGTTCTCTATACCAAATTTGGGGTTTCACCAACGCTTTGACACCTGGGGAAAACTATAACGGCTACGATTCGGTACTAATCCCTCAATTTAGCTACGTTACTGGAGACCTAGATATCCATGATTTGGTCATAAATGCTTCTGGCAAGCTTATATTTGCCAACACTCTGTTCAACTGCTTGAGTACGGTTAGTCAGACCCATAGCTTTACGCCGCTGTGGCAACCTAGCTTTATTTCTCAGCTTGTAGCCGCAGATCGCTGCCATTTAAACGGTATTGCCTTGAAAGATGGTCAAGTCCGCTTTGTCTCGGCGATTGGACATACAGATCGAGCCAATGGCTGGCGGGATCTTCGTCGGGATGGTGGCTGCATCATCGATGTTGTTGAAGAGGAAATTATCGCCGAGGGATTATCGATGCCCCATTCTCCTCGCTGGTATGGCGATCGCTTATGGGTCTTAAATTCTGGCAGTGGAGAATTTGGCTATATTGAGCCAGACACAGGAACATTTAAAGCTCTGGTTTTTTGCCCAGGCTACCTACGGGGCTGTAGCTTGATCGACAACTACGCAGTTGTGGGTATTTCACAACTGAGAAACAAAACTTTTTCGGGCTTACTGTTAGACGACAATTTACAAAAAGCAGGACTAGAATCGTTTTGCGGCTTGCTAATTATTGATTTGTTACAAGGAAAAATAGTTCACTGGCTCAAGCTCGAAGGGGTCGTAAAAGAGCTGTATGATGTGGTTATTTTGCCTCAAATCCGCCGACCAATGGCACTAGGATTTAAGTCTGATGAAATCAAGCGACTAATTACAATTGATCGGCTATAATTTCGGTTGATAATTTTGTTGTTTATTCGTTTAATCTGCATTTGCTTTGATCGCTGTCGTTTCTAGTAGCCAAAACTTTTCTTGTCAATAGTTTTTCTCTATTTATCTGGTCTTTTGGGTGCAGAGTCTCTCTGACAATCACACCCTATTTTTTATTATTATTTAGGTCTTTATTTCTCATCCAAGCTAACTATTTTCTCTCCATATAATCAACAATTATTGATGAACATATACAGGTCGGCAGTTATTGCTACGGGACTATCCTTTCTCTTAATTAATAGCTCTATGCTTGGGGCGATCGCCAAAGAGGCTGCTGATAATCCAACTAATAACTGTTATCAACTTGAGAATCTAACTCTGGCTCCCACCAATGCTGTTCCTCTCGATAGTATTGTTGACCAGCCGATGATCGCCTCTACTAAAACAACTCCAGATATGAATATTTCTGGCTTCTGGTGGGCGGCTCTCCAGTTCGATCCCTTTGGCGGCAAGTTGATCCAGAACTGGCTGGCTTATCCCCAAAAGCAGCAAATTAATCTGGTTGTCAACTGGAAATTATGGACTTTGCTAGACTATTTTGGACGCTATCGTTTTGTGAATCAGTTTGGTACTGTGGCTCGCAAACATGGCTACAGTCTCAACATTTTTAATCAGAAAAATCAGTGTTTGGCTAGCTATAAATATAACCCCTCTAGCATTCCCCCCAAGTGGGAACTTAACTTGGAAAAATTGGGTAGAGATAGTTTGCCTATTGAACCAGGAGCTCGGCAGCCTTTGATTGATGGACTGCCTTAAATTGTCTTTGTAAGTAAATAAGTAACAAAGGCGCATAACAAGGCGGAACCTCCAGTCGTGCGCGACTTTGAAAAAGTTGCCCGTCGTCTAACGACACAGCCTGCGAATGCAATTAGAACGACGCATTTGCGCCTGCGCGAGACTAGATGCGAAGCATTCGTACTAGTGTCGCTCTAGCGTACGCCCTGTGCCGCATGTAGCAGTATGTGTGCCAACATAAGAGCTGATTCCTAAAGAGAAGATTAAGTAGGATTAGACAGAACAAAAAAGAAAAATAAGCTAGGAAGAAGAAAAAGAGCGTATTTACAGATTGAAAATCAAATGAGTCGCCTTCCAAAAGTAGCCAACCCACATCGCCGACTTTATCCTAGCGATTTAAGCGATCAAGAATGGGAGATAATTAAACCTTTACTTCCAGCACCGAACGGTTTTGGAAGACCAAGAACAGTGAATTTAAGAGAAATTTTAAATGCTGTTTTCTATGTGCAGCGCAGTGGTTGTCAATGGGGCAGCGCGGACGCGCAGTTCGTCGTCTTCGACGACTAGAGGGCTTTGCCCTCGCGTTGCCCCATGATTTTCCTCATCACGGCAAGTCTACAAATATTTTCAGAAGTGGGAGCGGGCGGGAATATGGCAAAAAATCCATGATAGTTTACGACATCAGCTAAGAGAGAAGATAGGACGTAAACAAAAATCAACTGTCGCGATCGCGCAGCGCATACGCGCAGCAGCCGCTTGCGGCGGCTAGAAGGCTTTGCCTTCGCCACAATCAGTAGAAACGACGGAAAAAAGGGGGATGTTTATGGATATGACGGTGGGAAGAAAGTAAAAGGTAGAAAACGCCATCTGGTCGTAGACTCGCAAGGTTTCATAGTTGGAGTGTTAGTTACCGAAGGTAATACTCCAGAAAGATTAGGCGCGGCAATGGTCATTCTAGAACATCAAGAAAAGCTTTCTGATACTGAGGTGATTTGGGTGCGCGAATCGAAGATTCGCCAGTCGTCGAAGACGACGATCTGCGCGTCCGCGCTGCGCGGTTATTCAGGTCAAAATTTTGCGAGAGTTGTAAAACAAATATGCGGAGCTAGTGTTGAAGTCATCAAGCGTATTAGTAAAACTTTTGAGATGCGAACGCATTCGCGTTCCAGTCGTGCGAAGCCGAAGGCTTCTAGCCCGCCAGGGCGGTCTGCCGCAAAGCGGCTGCGACGACGATCTGCGCTACGCACTGCCCAAAACGCTGGATGGTTGAGCGTACTTTTGGTTGGCTTAACCGATATCGCCGCCTCAGTAAGGATTACGAGACACATATTGAAAACAGAGAGGCAATGATTTACGGTTCTTTAATTCGCTTAATGGTTCGTCGATTTGCCGTTTAATGTTTACTTTAGGAATTAGCTCTAATAAAGCCATGACATATCCTTCCTTAGCCTTTTTTAGAGCTTTATCCTGAATATTTTGAGGTATGTAGAGCTTATTTAAAAAATTATCTGTTATCTCTAAATTCATTTTCCGACTTACCGTTGACTGTTAATATTAAAGTGCCTTTCTCAATCGATCTCTTCAAAAATTTCTTGTATTTCAGTATCTTCTTGCCAAATTCCAATTACCTTTTGTAATTCTGCCCAATTGGGTTTAGGTTGGGGTTCAGAAATTTCGATAGTTACCTCTGAACCTTCAGTCACAGCAATTGGTTCTAATAACTCAATGGATTGTCCTTTAATAATTCCTTTCAATTTCATTATTTTTCTCCATCACTTTCCCAATCTTCCAACTTCAATCCCTTAACTCGGCTAAACTCTCGAACATTGTAAGTTACTAAAATTAAATCGTTAGCTAAAGTAATAGCAGCAATTAATAAATCATTTGAGCCGATTGGCGTACCTGCACTGGCTAACTTGGCTCTGAGTTTTCCATAAATTAAGGCACATCGGTCATCAAAAGGAAGAGAAATAAACTGCTCGACAAAGGTTTTTTGTATCTGCAATGCTTTCTTCGGGTTGTTACTACGCATCGAACCATAAAAAAGCTCGGCTTTAACTACAGAACAAACAGCAATATTATTGCGCTTTAATGACTTCAAGCGTTGATTGACATTGAAAGATTTTCCCTTCAGATAAACAATACAAACATTCGTATCTAATAAATAGAGTAATCCCTCTTTACTCATCAAATGCACCAGTTAAGTTATCATCCATCTCATCAGAAATTCCTTCATTGTCGAGCGCGAAGTCAATATCGGCAGCAGAACCATAAAGGTCTAGTATGTCCGAAGACGATGTATCTTCTGTTAACTTTTCTTGTTTATTAACAAGCTTTTCCAGGCGTTCTATTTTATCTAATAGTTTTTGATAAGCCTCCGCATCTTGTACTACTATTTCCGCTTTCCCATTGACTGTTAAGATCAAAGGATTACCTTTAGCTTTTATTTGCTTGATTATTTCATTAGTTTTGCGTTTAAAAGTAGAAAGAGATTGAATATCTTGACTGAGATTTATCATGTTCTGTTTCGCACTAAATTTACATTTAATTTGATGCTAACACTCTTAAACCACATCACCCAACATTGCCATAATGTCCGTCTCCAGAGACTTAATATCCGCTTCAATTTCTTCTAAAGCACGAGGTGGCTGATAGACATAAAAATGGCGATTCGACGGGATTTCATAACCCACCTTAGTTTTACTAAAATCAATCCAAGCATCGGCAACATGGGGTAATACTTCCGCTTTTAGATATGCTAAACAATGGTTTTTAACTAAAGCAATTAACTCTTTTAAACCCGTTTCTCCGTCATACTTCAAAGGCAAAGGTAAATTAATATCCGAAGGCAAAGGAACTATTTCCGTATCCCGTAAATTACTATCTGGTTCTGGATCTCCCTTGTTGTTACGACAGATTTTGGCTTCAGGGTCAGTTTCTCCCAGTGCCGATAAGATTGCCTTTTTTACTGATGCTTTAAGTTTTAATCCCGCTTGCTTGAGAGTCCGATCTAAATCTTTAACAAACTCAGGACGGGACACATATGGCTTGGTTGAATCTAGAGCTTTGAGGGCAGTCACAATTTGCTGTTGCAGAGATTGCCCCACCTCAATTTCTAGCTGTATTTTTTGAGTATCTTTACGCTTTTTACTCTTAGCTAAATTAATAAATGCTGTTTGCGACCATAATTTTGCTAAACGCTCCTCACTCACTTGAAAATTAAGCCTTAAAGGACGTTCTACCGTAATCTTAAGAAAGCCAAACTCTCGATTAGTAAAGATTTTTGAGCATACCCTTGCTTCCGCCTCTCCATTTTGCCCAACTTTACTCATACCATCTTGCTGATAGTCGCCATAAAGCCGAACCAACTCCGCGATATGTGTTGCTGAAAGTTCATTACGCTTATTCCCCAGACTCTTTTTCATCTTTTGGAAATGGCGCGCACCGTCAATTAGCTGAACTCTTCCCCGACGCTGGGCAGCTTTCTTATTTGTGACCAGCCAAATGTAGGTAAAAATCCCCGTGTTATAAAACATTTGGTCGGGCAAAGCTACTACCGCATCTAACCAGTCATTTTCAATAATCCACCGACGAATATTACTTTCCCCGATATTGTGGCGGACGATAAGGACCCCGTAATTTATCTGCTATGTTCCAAATAAAGCCAGCTATTTCTTGATGATGAGTAGAAGAGGTCAATCCCGCTCCATTTTTGGTCATGAATAATCTTAATTTAGTCAGTCCGAGTCAAATAATAGCAACTTGAGGTTTAATTCATTCGATCTTTCCCATAATTCTTAAAGACCGTTATTGGGGAATGAGAACTTGCTCAATATCACCGCTGTCTTTAAGAGAGCATGTGTAAAGTAAATATAAAAAGAAGAGAAAAAAATAGATTGAGATAGTAAAATTATGTTGGGATGGAACTAGCCAGGGCGATCGCTTTATTGATAAACTTAGTTTGTAGCTCCTCTTTCCAGTTCTCTTATCTGTCGCATTATTTTTTAAATCTCAGATAACATTTATTTCCCTCACTACGACACAAAAAAAGAGCGGCATTGAACCACTCTAATTAATTTTTAGTAAATCATTACTGGACGATCGATTCTTCTATCTCTTAGCCAGCTTCTTAGTTTTCAATTTACGCAAACGAATTGACTCGGGAGTTACTTCTACTAACTCATCCGAACCGATATACTCAAGAGCGCGTTCGAGGCTCATCTCTGTAGGAGCCTGCAGCTGGACTAATTCATCTCCACTAGCGGCACGGTGGTTGGTAAGCTGCTTCGCTTTACATACATTGAGGTCAAGGTCTTGAGAACGGTTATGTTCGCCGACAATCATGCCCTTATAGACTTTTGTGCCAGGAGTGATAAAGAATACTCCACGGTCTTCTGCATTCTTCAGCGCATAGAAAGTAGCAACACCTTCCTCGAAGGCAATGATCACGCCATTGTAGCGCGTCTCCAACTCACCAGAGAAGCTACGATACTCAAGAAAACTGTGGTTCATGATTCCTTCGCCGCGAGTAATACGTACAAAGTCACCACGGAAACCAATCAAGCCTCTAGCAGGAATGACAAACTCTAGCTGAGTTCTGCCACCATTGTTCTGCATGTCTTTCATTTCGCCCTTACGTTGACCAAGGCGTTCGATACAGCTACCCACAGCGGCTTCAGGAACATCTAAAACCAGATATTCATAAGGTTCGCAGGGTTTGCCGTTAATCTCGCGGTAGATTACCTGAGGTTGAGAAACCTGAAACTCGTAACCTTCACGTCGCATAGTTTCGATTAGGATGCCTAAATGCAG